>NZ_RZTI01000054.1:0-37889 GCF_003997275.1 Mesorhizobium sp. M6A.T.Ce.TU.002.03.1.1 | reverse complement strand
CGTCATTCCGCTCGACCTCGATCACCCGACCGGCGATTTCACGCAAGTGCCGGCGATGAACGACGAAGCCTTCCTCGCCGCTGTCTCGGCCGGCTACGGCGCGGTGACGAAAGACCTCGATCTCGTCTGCTTCGGCGAAATGGGCATCGGCAACACCACGCCGGCGGCAGCCATTTCGGCCGCCTTGTTCGGCGGCGGCGCGGAAAAATGGACCGGGCGCGGCACCGGCGTCGACGATGCCGGCCTGATACGCAAGATCACCGCCATAGAGGCCGGCCTCAAGCGCCACGCCGAGGCGCTTGCCGACCCGCTGAAGATCGCAGCCGCCCTTGGCGGGCGCGAACTCGCCGCCATCTTTGGCGCGACGCTGGCCGCGCGCCATTTAGGCGTGCCGGTGCTGCTCGATGGCTTCGTCTGCACCGCCGCCGCCGCACCGCTGGCGAAATTGCACCCTGCCGGCCTCGCCCACGCGCTCGCCGCGCATGTCTCTGCCGAATCCGGCCACCGCCGCTTGCTCGAGGCGCTCGGCCTGCCGCCGCTGCTCGACCTCGGCATGCGGCTCGGCGAAGGCTCAGGCGCCTGCCTCGCCGTCAACATCGTCCGCTCGGCATTCGAATGCCACGCCCGCATGGCAAGTTTTGCGGAGGCTGGTGTTTCGGAGAAGTAAATGTTCGCAAACTCGGGAGAGGCGACACACGCATCGGCTCGACACGGGGCGTGAGACGGCATTTTACCGCCTCACGTTCTCACCCTGTTTCAGGGTCTTTCCACCTAAGTCTTTGAAATCTTTGGTGGGTGCGACAGGGATCGAACCTGTGACCCGCTGATTAAGAGTCAGCTGCTCTACCAACTGAGCTACGCACCCACTCGCCGGTAAAACCAGCGTCGGCGGGCATATAGCCGCCGCCATCGGCCATGTCCAGCCCTGCCGGATTCATTTCCCGACAAATCGCCTCGAGCCTATCGCGATCAGACAAACAACCGGCCTTCCGCCACCTTGACGGCATGGCCGCCGATACGGGCGGCGGCGAGTTTGCCGCCTTCGACAGTCAGTTCGAGGCGGATGCGCGAAGGCCGCCCCATCTCCAGGCCTTGCTCGATCCAACGCTGGGAAACACCCTCCCTCGGGCCGTCGAAATGCATGATCGCGCCGGCAAAGGCCGCCGCCGCTGAACCGGTCGCCGGATCTTCATAGGAAGGATTGCCCGGCACAATCATACGGACATGGAAGGCGCTGTCGTGGTTCACCGTCTCGCGACAGTAGACATACGGACTGGCGAAGGCCCAATCGCTCTTGCGTGGTGCCAGTTCCGACCACGCCTGGTTGTCCAGCCTTATCCGGGCCGCTGCCTCGAGGTCGGCGACCGGAATGGTCACATAGGGCACGCCGGCCGACCAGAACGAGACGCGATGATTCTCGAAGCCGATTTCGTGCGGCCCCAGGCCAAGCGCCGCCCCGATCGCCTCCGGGTCGGCGGACAATTCCAGCTGCTCCGGCAGTTTGGCCAGGTCGAACTCGGCAAAGGTGGCGCCGCCGTGCTTGCTGACGGCGCAGCGCACCGGGCCGATGTTTTCTTCCAGGACAAAGATGCCGGCGGTGTCGCCATCGCCAGCCATTTCGGCAAGCGCGATCGCGGAGCCGACGGTCGGATGGCCGGCGAACGGCATTTCGTAATCGGGCGTGAAGATGCGGATGCGGGCGCGGTGCTTGGGATTATCGGGCGGCAGCACGAAGACCGTTTCCGACAGGTTGAACTCACGTGCGATGGCCTGCATCGCGGTCATGTCCAGCCCCTTGCTGTCAAGCACGACGGCCAGCGGATTGCCGGCCAGCCGCTCGGTCGTGAACACGTCGTAAAGTAAGTAATTCCGGGTCAGCATTGTAGAAAGCCTTCTGCCTCAATCCCAACATGGGCGAAATTTAATTTGATATTTGAACCATTAGGCCTGATCTGTGCACTGATTGGGACATCACTGATATTATAGGGGTCCGGCGTGGACCAGATTGTCAATCTGCCAAAAGTGGAATCCGCTTCCACCATCGAGACGGCGCTCGGGCTTGACCACCAGGGTCTGAAGAAGAAACGCCGCCGCTTCTGGCTCTATGGCCTGCTTGCGCTGATCGTCATCGCGGCTGGCATCGCCGGCTACCAATGGTATGCCGGGTCTCCCGCCAAGATCGACTATACCACGGTGCCGGCCGCTGTCGCCGACCTCACGGTCGAGGTATCGGCGACCGGCACGCTGCAGCCGCTCACCCAGGTCGACATTTCGAGCGAGCTGTCTGGCGTCGTCCGCTCGGTCGCTGTCAACGAGAACCAGCAGGTGAAGAGGGGAGATGTGCTGGCGGCGCTCGACACGGCCAAGCTGGAGGTGCAGATCGAGCGCGCCGAGGCTTCCGCCAAGGCGGCGGCCGCCAATGTCGAGGACGCCACGGTAACCCTCACCGAAAACGAACGGGCGCTTGTGCGCGCGGCGGCACTCACCAAGCGCGGCATGGCGACGGACCAGTCGCTTGAAGCGGCGACCGCGACGCGCGACCGTTCCAAGGCAGCGCTCGACAGCGCCAAAGCCAATCTTGCCATCGCCAATGCCGATCTCAAGGCGCAGCAGACGGACTTCGCCAAGAGCACCATCTATGCGCCTATCGACGGCATTGTTCTGACGCGCTCGGTCGATCCCGGCCAGACGGTTGCCTCCTCGCTGCAGGCGCCGGTGCTGTTCGTCATCGCCGCCGACCTCAGGAACATGGAATTGAAGGCAGCGGTCGACGAGGCCGACATCGGCGCGGTCAAGCCCGGCCAGCATGCCCGCTTCACCGTCGATGCCTTTCCGGAACGGCCGTTCGATGCCGAGATCCGCGACATCTCCTATGCTTCGGTCACCACCGACGGCGTCGTGACCTATGACGCGCGGTTCGAGGTCGACAACAACGAGCTTCTGTTGCGGCCCGGCATGACTGCCACCGTTTCGGTCGTCACGAAGCAGGCAAAAGGCGTGCTCACCGTGCCGTCGACGGCTTTCCGTTACCGGCCGGCGCAAACAGCCGCCCGTGCGTGGAGCCTGAGCGACCTGTTCACGGGCCGCATGGGCCGTCCAGGCGGCAACCGCCAGCGCCAGGCGACGGCGCAGCCTACCGATGGCTCGCGCACGCTCTACGTGCTCGAGAATGGCCGGCCTCAGCCGGTCAACGTCAAGGTCGGCTCCACCGATGGCGAACTGACCGAGATCACCTCCGGCCTCGAAGAAGGAGCGCAAGTCATCACCGCCGCTCAGCAGCGGAGCTGAGACCGTGGCGGCGGGCGCGACCCTCATCACCTTCGACAAGGTCTGGAAAAGCTATGGCCAGGGCGAGGCCAAGATCCATGCGCTGGCTGGCGTCGATCTTGCCATCCGCAGCGGCGAATTCGTCGCCATCATGGGTCCGTCCGGCTCGGGCAAGTCGACGGCGATGAACATCATCGGCTGCCTCGACACGCCGACCGCCGGAACCTACAGCTTCATGGGCATCGACGCCGGCCGTCTCGACCGCAACCGTCGCGCCATGCTGCGCAATCTCTATGTCGGCTTCGTCTTCCAGGGCTACAATCTGCTGCCGCGCACCACGGCGGTGGAAAATGTCGAACTACCGCTGATCTATCGCGGCGTCGCCGCCCGCGAACGCCACGACCTGGCCATGAAAGCGCTGGCCGAAGTCGGCCTTGTCGGCCGCGAGCATCACACACCGGCCGAGCTCTCCGGTGGCCAGCAGCAGCGCGTGGCGATCGCACGCGCGATCGTCACCAGGCCGACCCTGCTCGTCGCCGACGAGCCGACCGGCAATCTCGATACCGCCCGCACCCACGAGATCATGGAACTCTTGACCAGGCTGAACACTGAGCTTGGCCTCACCATCGCCATGGTCACGCATGAGGCCGATGTCGCTGCCTATGCCGAGCGCACGATTCGCTTCCTCGACGGCCACGTCGCCTCCGACACCGTGAATCTCGAGATGGTGTCACCATGATCTGGGAAACCGTCCGCCTCTCGCTGCTTTCGGTCCGCCGCAACGTGCTGCGCTCGTTCCTGACGCTGCTCGGCATCGTGATCGGCGTTGCCGCCGTCATCGCCATGCTCACCATCGGCTCGGGCACCACCGAAAAGGTAAAAGCCGATATCTCCAAGCTCGGCAGCAATCTGCTCGTTGTCCGTTCCGGCCGCCCGGCCGGGCCCGGCGGACCGGGAGGGCTCGACCAGGTGGTCCGTCCGCTTGCCCAAAAGGACCTTGCCGCGCTCGTCACCCATCTGAGCGGCGCCCGCGCCATCTCGCCGGCCTCGCAGAAGCAGGTCCGCGTCATCTTCGGCACCGAAAGCCTGACATCGGGTGTCACCGGCACCGATAGCGCCTATCTCGATGCGCGCGACTGGAAGCTGGTTTCGGGCCGCCCGTTCAGCGATTCGGAGACCCGCTCGGGCACCGGCGTCTGCCTGATCGGCGAAACGGTGCGCCAGCAGTTCTTTGGCGCAGGCGACCCCGAAGGCGAGATCATCCGCGTCAATCGCACATCCTGCAAGATCATCGGCCTGCTCGAGCCGAAGGGCTATACCGGCTTCGGCCAGGACCAGGACAACGTCGTGCTGATGCCGCTCGCCGCCTATCAACGCCGCATTGCCGGCAATCGCGACATCGAGTCGATCTACGTCGCCGCCGATGACAGGACGCCGACCACCGAGCTGCTGCCCCGCGTCGAGGACATCTTGCGCGACACGCGCCGCATCACGCCCGACCGCGAAGACGATTTCTCGATCCGCGACATGACCCAGATCGCCGACGCCATGGCGAGCGCCACCACCACGATGACCGGCATGCTGGGCGCGGTCGCCGGCGTCAGCCTGCTCGTCGGCGGCATCGGCATCATGAACATCATGCTGGTGTCGGTCACCGAACGGACCCGCGAGATCGGCATAAGGCTCGCCATCGGCGCGCATGAAAAGCACATTCTCATCCAGTTCCTGGTCGAGGCGACCGTGCTGTCGCTGCTCGGCGGCATCATCGGCATCCTGATCGGCCTGGCGCTGGCCGGTCTTGCCTCGCTGACGCTGGCCATCCCATTCGCGCCAAGCCCGGCGGTCATCCTGCTCGCTGTCGGCTTCTCGGCGCTGATCGGCATGGTGTTCGGCTTCTTCCCGGCGCTGCGTGGCGCACGGCTCGATCCGATCGACGCGCTGAGGCATGAATAGCGCGGCGCAGCGTGCGCCGCCTTCAGACGTTCCCCGAAATTTTTATCCTGCCCCCACCTTGCCCTCTGTCGCCGCACGGTTTGCGGTGATAGCAATCGCCTTGGGGACATGGGGGGAATAGTGGGATGAGCAAGAAAGAGCGAGTAATTTTGATAACGGTGATCGTCGAGGCCGCATTGGCGGGGCTCTGGTGGTACTTGGCCAGCTATGGCATGGCCAACCCCGATCATGTCACCGCCGATTTCCAGCAGGTTGTCGGTCAGACGATGGGAACGGCGATGGGGGCGCTGCTCGGTGTCGGCGTCATGCTGTTTTTTGTCGCCGCCCGCAACGATCGCAAAACCATCGAAAACAAAATGCGCCGTTAGAGCGACGTGCATCCACTTGGACGCACAAAGTACGCTCTAACACTTTGAACCTGTGCATCGTGCTTTCCGAAAATCGATTCCGATTTTCGGGCCGATGCATTAGTCCTTGTCGGCAAAATGCCACTCGATCAGTGGCTTCATATGCGGCATCAGCCCGTCCGGCAGGTCATCGGCGTTGCGGATGATGACAGGCCCTTCGATTTCCGGCTCGGCCTCGGCAGCGACAAAGGCGCTGATGCGCTGCGCGATCTCGTCGGCGGATGCCGTCTCGCGATAGCGGCGAAAGATCACTGTGCCGCTTGCTGTCGACAGGGCGTAATAACGCTTGCCGCGTGTTACGCCGGCAAGGTCGAGGCCGGTTTCTTCCCGCACCTCGCGGATCATGTTGAAGTCGACATCGACAAGGCCGCCGCGGAAATCGATTGGCTCGAACGAGCCGGCGGCGAAGTAGACGCGGCCAGCATTGACCGTGTGCGACGCCATGCGGATCGCCACCAGCGCATTGTCGCCGGCGACCAGCATGGCATGGGCATAGGCGTGCTCTGCCCCAGCCACCTGCCGATCGCCGCGCCAAAGCATGAAGGTCGAGTAGCGCACCGCATGGCAGCGGCCGACAAGGCTGTTGTCGCGATAGCTGAGCGCCGAAAGCAGCACCACGGTGCCGTCGAACAACGCCGGATTGGCCGCGATTTCACGGCCCCAGTTCTCGGCGATCGCTTGCGCATTGTCGCGTTCGAACGGATGCGGGCCGGGGTCGAGCCTGACATTGACGGCGTCGACCGGCAGGATGACGTTGCGCGGCAGGTCAAAGGTCATCTTACTCTGAGGTGTGTTGAGATTCAGGTCAGGCCGAGCCGAAAATGGTGATTTCCGAGAACCGGAGCGGAGCGTACTTTTGGGTACGTGAGCACCGGAAGCGCAGGAAGCCGCCGTTTGCAGGCCGGCCTGACCTGAATATCAACACACCTCAGGCCATGTCCAGGGTGATCGCCACCGGACAATGGTCGGACGCCTTCGGCCGGTCCCAGCCGGCACGCGGAAAGCGGTCCACCTCCTGGCCCGCCGGAAAAATCGTGCGCCAAGGCTGGCCGTTGCGGATGATGTCGGGAACGGCTGTCGCATTCTTGGCGGCCAGGGCCTTCGATAACAGAATGTAGTCGAGCTGGCACAGATGCCGCTCTTCCGGCCCGCGCGTGTGATAGAAGGTCCAGCGATCCATCTCCGGCCGCCGCTCGACCGCATTCTCGCAAAAGCCGCCGGCGGTGAGCACGTTGAGGCAGGACTGGCTCTCGTTGACCACCTCGAAGCGGTAGCCGTCAAAGGCGTCGCCGGAGACCTTTACGCGTTGCCGGTAATCGTTCATGTCGCCGCAGATCGCCCAGCGCTTGTCGGCAGCGTGATCCCCACCGAAACGCTCCTCGATGATCCGCCGCACGGCTTGCGCCTCGGCGATGCGCAGCGGCATCGTCGCCTCGCGCCCGTCAAGACCGTTGCGGGGCGAACCCATCGACTTGAAGTGCACGAGATAAAGCGTCAGCGGCACGCCGCCTACCTTCAGGTCGATTTCCAGGCAGTCGCGCCGGAAGATGCGCTGATTGGCCTGATGCCCAAGCGCCGCCAGTTCAGGCGTGTGCAAGCCGAACTGCTCGAACGTGACATAGGCGTGGCTTGTCATGCGCACGAATTCGATCGGCTGGCCTTGCGCGGTCTCGTTGCGCATCATCACGGCGACGTCGATGCCGCGCGAATCGTTGCCGGCGGTGGTGTATTTCTGCCGGTAGCCGTGCCCGACCATCTTGAACAGATAGCCGTATTCGAATGCCTTCAGTGCCTCGATGTTATCGACTTCCTGCATGCAGATGATGTCGGCGCGGGTGGCCGCGATGGCCAGCGCCGTCAACTGGCGCGTATCGTCGGATTGCGCGATCGCCCGCGCCTGCTCCAGCATCTTGTATTCGGCCTCGCTCTGAATGTCGAAGAGCGCCAGCGTGCGATCTTCGTTGAGCTGGTTGCGGTATCCGGAAAAATCAAACCTGTTCATCAGGTTTTCGACATTGAAGGTGGCAAGGCGCAGCGACATGGCGGTGACCTTTGCCCGCAAGCGCGCCCGAAAACAAGGGCCTGCCCTGCCCGCTATGGTTGACGGAACCTTCCGTTCATCCTCCGTTCAGGCGCGAAGTTCCATGAATGATGTTCTTCCCCGGGGTATTCTGGGCGTGGGGCCTGAAATCTCTTGGAGAGTGCAATGAACTCGCTCTTTTCTTCGACGGTCAAATCAGGGCTGATAGCCCTCGGTCTCATCTCCGGCATCACCGCGCCGTCCGCCGCCGGCCCGATCATGCAACCCGAAATTTCGGTGCCCGCCAGCACCGTTGCACCGACAATCACTCCTGTCCGCGATAGCTGGGCTGGCGGCAACGACCGACGCTTCAACAACTGGCAATGGCGTCGCCATGACGGCCGCCGATTCTCAAGGTCGGGCAATTGGGACCGCGGTAACTGGCACCGTAGGCACTGGAATCGCGGAGACGACTGGCGTTGGCGTCATCATCGCCGCCATTACCGCGGCCGCTACTACGATGATGGCGCGGGCGCCGCGATTCTCGGCCTCGGCCTCGGCCTTGGCAGCATGTACAGCAACTACAACTATTACGATGCGCCGCCACCGCGCCGCTATTATCGTGCAGGGTCGAGCGCTCACGTCCGGTGGTGCTATAATCGGTACCGCTCGTATCGCGCCTGGGACAACACATTCCAGCCCTATGGCGGTCCACGCCAGCAGTGCTGGTCGCCCTACAGCTGATCGACTGATGCATTCCGGACGGCGCCGTCCCATCGCGGCGCCGTTTCATCTGCCCCATCTTCTCCTGAACTATTCTCTGTCTGGCCGGGACACCGCGAAATCGTTTTCGCCGCCGACGATAACGCTATGTTTATCAGGCAGGCCTAATTATCTTGCCGATCGCACCACATGAAATGCGACGATCGCCGGGGATTGGGCGCGCGATGGCTGAAGACGAACACAGGGATCAACGCAGGCAGCGCGTCTTCAAGGGCGCGACGATCCTGACCGGCGTGACCAATTCCGAGGTCACATGCACGGTGCGCAACATGCATGCCGGCGGCGCCGAACTGAAGGTCTCGATCGACGCTCGCGTGCCCGACGAGTTCCTGCTCTATGTGCCGACCGACGGCATCGCCTACAAGGCAGCGGTCCGCTGGCGTCGCGAGGACCGCATCGGCGTCATGTTCACCGGCACCGCGCCAAAGCCTCACTGGCACTACGGCTGAACACAGTGTTGGCGCCAGCGGGTCGCCCCACGGCTTGATGCTTCGACGCGGGAAGTCCGATGCCAATTCGCCCTGCCGAGTCAGGTGGCGCAGGTTTCGAGAACCGGAGCGGAGCGAACATTAAGTTCGTGAGCACCGGGAGCGCAGAAACCTGCGTCAGATGACCGGCAGGGTAGAATTGGCGCGGGCTTCCTTAATTCTTGGCCCTGTCGACCAGCTTGTTCTTCGAAATCCACGGCATCATGGCGCGCAGCTTGGCGCCGACTTCCTCGATCTGGTGGCTGTCATTGTTGCGGCGGATGCCCTTGAAGCGCGACATGCCGGCGCGGTATTCCTGCATCCATTCCGAGGTGAACTTGCCGGTCTGGATATCCTTCAGCACGCGCTTCATCTCGGCCTTGGTGTCGGCGGTGATGATGCGCGGACCCGATACATATTCGCCCCATTCGGCGGTGTTCGAGATCGAGTAGTTCATGTTGGCGATGCCGCCTTCATAGATCAAATCGACGATCAGCTTGACCTCGTGCAGGCATTCGAAATACGCCATCTCAGGCGCGTAGCCGGCTTCCACCAGCGTCTCGAAACCGGCACGGATCAGTTCGACCAGACCGCCGCACAGCACAACCTGCTCGCCGAACAGGTCGGTCTCGCATTCCTCGCGGAAATTGGTCTCGATGATGCCCGAACGGCCGCCACCGACGCCGCAGGCATAGGACAAAGCCAGATCGAGCGCGTTGCCCGAAGCGTCCTGGTTGACGGCGACCAGGCACGGCACGCCGCCGCCCTTCTGGTATTCGCCGCGCACGGTGTGGCCGGGTCCCTTCGGCGCGATCATGACGACGTCGACCGAGGCCTTCGGCTCGATCAGGCCGAAGTGCACGTTGAGGCCGTGGGCGAAGGCGATCGCCGCGCCGTCGCGGATGTTCGGCGCGATCTCGTTTTTGTAGATGTCGGCCTGCAATTCGTCCGGCGTCGCCATCATCATCAGGTCGGCCCACTTGGCGGCGTCCGCCACGCTCATCACCTTGAGCCCGTCGGCCTCGACCTTCTTGGCGGTCGCCGAGCCGGCCTTGAGGCCGATGGCGATGTCCTTGGCGCCGGAATCCTTGAGATTGAGCGCATGCGCCCTGCCCTGGCTGCCATACCCGATGATGGCGACCTTTTTGCCCTTGATCAGGTTGAGATCGGCGTCGCGATCGTAATAGACACGCATTTTTCTTCCTTCCCGTTTTTGAATTCAGAGCATGATGCCGAAAAGTGTGAAGCGGTTTTCGGACGACATCATGCTCTATCTCTTTGATTTAGAGCCGGATTCCGATTTCAGGTCGACTTGACCTGAAATCATCCGGCTCTAGAGGCCTTGCGGCCCGGTTTTTGCTCCGTAGAGAGCGAGAAACTGCTGCGTCGCCCGGACGGCATCGCCGCCGATCGCCGCATCAGTCATTTCCAGCCGGTCGCCGAGCAGAAGGCGAATCTGCACGTCACGGGCGACCAGCCCGAAAAAGGTGCGGAATGCCGCTTCGGCATCCGAGAACTCGAGAAGCCCGGCCTGCTGGCCTGCTTCCAGCACCGGCTTCAGGCGCCTGGCCAGCGCGAAGCGGCCGTTCTCCAGCACGATGGCGCCGAGATCGTCCTTGCCGGATCCGGCGTGACTGACCGCGACGCGGTTAAGCGCGATCGAAGTGTCGCTCGAAATCACCTTGAGCCAGTCCGAAGCGAAGCGCTCGAGGCTCGCCGTCAGCGAGGCAAGATCGAGCCCCTTGCGGTCGACCAGCACCACACGCACCTTGGACGCCTGCCATTGCACCGTTGCCGTCAAAAGCCCGTCGCGATCGCCGAACCATTTGTAGAGCGTTTCCTTGGAACAGCTCGCCCGCCGCGCCACGGCGGTCATGGTCAACTGATCGCCCTCCTCGACCAGCAGGCGAAGGGCAGCGTCGAGCACAGCTTTCTGCCGCTCCGTCAGCGCTTCGCTGGTGTCGATGTCGGCGCTTGCCTGCAACAAACTCTTTTCCTGCTCGAAGACGGCGGCATTCACTCAGAAGCCAGTACCGTACGTTACGGTTCGGCACTTCTATGGCGTATTGTCCGAGCCGGTGCAAGCCCCTATCTCCATTTTGACGCCTTCCAAAAAGGACAGCCCTTACGGAGAACGGCGTATCACGGAGGGAAGATGCTCATCGGCCTGCTCGCCTTGACCGTTACCGCCGCTTTCGCCGGCGCCGCCATCTATGTCAGCGTCGCCGAGCAGCCGGCGCGGCTTCGCCTCGATGACCGGGCGTTGCTGCAGGAATGGCAGCCTTCCTACAAGCGCGGCGCCGCAATGCAGGCGTCGATCGCCGTGGTCGCCTGTGTTCTTGGTGTCGTTGCTTGGTGGCAGACCGGCAGTCTCGCCTATCTGGTCGGGGCGGTGCTGATCATCCTACCCTGGCCATGGACGCTGATCGCAATGATGCCGACAAACCGATTGCTGGAGGCGATGGACGCGGCTGCCGCCGATCCGCGGGCCAGGGAATTGATCATCAAATGGGGCAATCTGCATCTGGTTCGCGTCATGCTTGGCGTGCTGGCGGCACTGGCATTCCTCTGGGGCAGTATCTGAGGTCGCGCCAACGGCCACATCACTCCAGGGCGGCTGGATAGCGCAGCCGCCCAAGCAGAGCCGACAAGGTTTCCAGGTCATCGTTGGAAAGCCTGGCACCGACCAGCTCCACGATCGATCGTCCGTAGACGGCCCACATGCGGCGGCGCGTCTCGCGCCCCTTGCCCGTAATGCGGATAGTCTGTCCTCGCCCGTCATCGGCAACCCTGAGCTTCTCGACCAGCCCGTCCGCTTCGAGCCGCGCCAGCAGCCGGGAGATGTTGTATTGCGCAAACAGTGTGCGCTCGATCAGCTGGAATGGCCGCAACCCGCCCTCACCTGCTTCGGCAAGCTCATGCAGCACGTCGTACCAGGCAAGCGGCGGTAAGCTGCTGTCCTTCAGCGCGTCTTCGGCTCTTTCCACCAGCTGGCGCGAAACGCGCATCAGGCGCGCCCAGGCCTTGATGACCGCGGGCGAAGGATTGGTTTTCTCCGTCATGATTGCAGCATAGGCGATAGATGCAACTGCATCAAGCTTGCCAGTAGATGCAAATGCATCTATATAGATGCAACTGCATTGATAACGGAGGTGCTACCATGAAACATGAAATCTGCAAGATCGCCGACATCCCGGAGACGGGCAGCCTGGTGACCGACAAGCTCGTTCTCGTCAGCCACCACCTTTGTCCCTATGTGCAGCGCGCGGCGATCTCGCTCGCCGAAAAGGGCGTGCCGTTCGAACGCCTCACCATCGATCTTGCCAACAAGCCGGCCTGGTTCAAGGCGATATCGCCGCTCGGCAAGGTGCCGCTGCTGCGCGTGCAGCGGAATGGCGAGGAAACGGTGATTTTCGAATCGGCGGTCATCCTCGAATTCCTTGAAGAAACGCAGGGCAACCCACTCCACCCTGCCGACCCGCTGGCCCGCGCCCGGCATCGCGCCTGGATCGAGTTCGGCTCGGCCATCCTCAACGCAATTGGTCGTTTCTATTCCGCACCGAGCGAGGCCGCCTTCCTTGCCGAAAGCGAAGGTCTGTCGGCAATGTTTGGTCGTCTCGAAGCGGAACTGGCGACTGGCCGAGCTGGACCATGGTTCGCCGGCGAGCGCTTTTCATTGGTCGATACCGTCTATGGACCAATCTTCCGCTATTTCGACGCCTTCGATCGGATCGGCGATTTCGGCATCCTGAGCGGAAAGCCGCTTGTCGAGGCCTGGCGGAAGGGATTGCACGAACGCAAAGCGGTGAAGAACGCTGTCACCCCGGATTATCCACAGCGCCTTCATGCATTCCTGCAAGCGAGGGGTTCACATCTTTCGACCATCATCCGCCGCACCGAAGCGGCCACTGCGCTTTTTTGATCCCGATCCGCCTGAACGGATCGACCACGGTTCCAGCCACCATCGAGGCAAGGATGTTTGGCGCCGGCGGGATTTTTGCCACTGACGCCACCAGCCTGTCGCGGACGAACGGCATCACGGTCGAATCCGACTGGTAGAACGGCGTCAGCATCAGCGACAGCGCCTGAAATACCCGCGCGTGCCACCGCCGCGCCTGGGTTAGGCCTCGGTAGCGTCGAAGGCGTTCCGCGCGGCGCGCACAGCGCCATGATTGAGCTCGGCCCACTGGAGCAGCTGGTGCAGCGGCCCGAACATCGAGCGTCCGAGATCGGTCAGACTGTATTCGACGCTCGGCGGCTTGGTCGGGAATACCTCGCGATGGACGTAGCCGTCGCGCTGCAAATCGTGCAGCGTCTGGGTGAGCATGCGCTGTGAAATGTCAGGCACCAGCCGCCGCAATTCGCCGAACCGGTACGGCTTCTCCGCCAGCGCCATCATCAGCAGCGAACTCCATTTGTTGCTGATGCCCTGGATCACATCGCGAACGGGACAGTCCGCAATGTTGCCCCCGCCGCTGCCCGCTTTATAGATCTCGAGTTTCGATCTCAGACTGACGATCTTGCTGTCCATCGCTGGTTCCCTGCGCCTGCCTACCTCCCGCAAAACTGCCTTCTTTACGAGGGTCGGTCAATTCCTATTTTAGTGCTGGTCTCTTTTTGAGACTTATACAAGCACCCGCCGCTCCGGCGCAACGACAGGACTTCCCATGACCGAAACCCTTCTCGTCACCGGCGCCTCCGGCCAGCTCGGCCGCGGCGTCATCCGTCATCTGCTGGATACGCTCAAGGTCCCGCCCGCACGCATCATCGCCACCACACGCAACCCGGAAAATCTCGCCGAGCTGGCGGCGCGTGGCGTCGCCATCAGAGCCGCCAACTTCGACGACACGGCGTCGCTGGCCAGCGCATTCAAGGGCGCCGACAGGGTTCTGATCATCTCGACCGGCGAAATCGACCTGCTTCACGGCAAGCGGCTGAAGCAGCATCAGAACGCAGTCACCGCAGCCAAGCAGGCCGGCGTTTCGCATCTGCTCTACACCTCGATGCCCAACCCGGAGCCGGGATCGCCGGTGCTGTTTGCCGGCGATCACTACGGCACCGAGCAGGCTATCAAGGCGAGTGGCATCCCCTTCACGATTTTCCGCAATGGCTGGTACCAGGAGAACCTGTTCATGTCGCTGCCACACGCCATTGCCTCCGGGCAGTGGCACACATCGGCGGCCGACGGCCGCATCGCCCATGGCGCTCGCGACGACATGGCCGCGGCGATCGCTGCCGGCCTCGCTTCCAGGGCGACCGAAAGCACGACATACACGCTGACGGGTCCGCAGGCCTATACAGTCGCCGAGATCGCAGCCCTGGTGACCGACGTCACCGGCAAGCCCATCGAGGTCGTCCAGCTTTCGGATGAAGCGCTCACCGAGGGGCTGAAGGCCGCCGGCGTCCCCGAAGGTTTCGCCCCCGTCATCACTTCCTTCGACACCAACACGCGCTCCGGTCGGATCGCCATGGTGACCGACGCGGTCGAGACGCTTTCAGGCAAAAAGCCGCAATCGCTGAAAAATTTCATCGAGGCGAACAAGGCAGCTTTGGCTGGCTGACCGCGGAGGTTGCGACAAAGGCCGTGCCCTTCGACAGGGCACGGCCTTTCGACTAGATAGCCACCTGCGTTCCGATCTCAACCACACGTCCGGTCGGGATCTGGAAGTACTCGGTCGCATCCGCTGCCGTGCGCGCCAACCCGATGAACAGCTTGTCCTGCCACACCGGCATGCCGGAATTGGGTGATGCCTTGAGCGAGCGCCGCGACAGGAAGAAGGAGGTCGTCATGATGTCGAACTTCCAGCCCTGCTTGCGGCAGATCGCCAACGCACGCGGAATGTTGGGCTGTTCCATGTAGCCGAAGGTCAGCGTCACCCGCATGAACAGCTCGTTGATCGTTTCCATCTTGACCCGATCGCTATCGGGCACGAGAGGCTGCTGCGCAGTGACCACCGACAGGATGACGTTCTGTTCGTGCAGCACCTTGTAGTGCTTCAGGCTGTGCATCAGTGCGGTCGGCGCGCTGACTGGATCGCTGGTGAGGAACACGGCCGTACCGGACACCAGCTGCGGTTTCTTCTTCAACAAATTGCCGGCAAGGAAATCGAGCGGAATCTCGTTCCTGCGCGTCTTGTCGAAGAGATAGTGACTCCCGCGTATCCAGGTCCCCATGATCAGCCCCATGAGGCAGGCAACAGCGATTGAAACCCATCCGCCTTCCACGAATTTCACAATATTTGCCAGGAAGAAGCCGGTATCTATCGTGCCAAAGAGCAGCGCGAGCGCCGCAGCGAGCGCGATCTGCCATTTCCATTGCCACCGCATCACCACAAATAGCAAAATAGTCGTCATCAGCATTTCGCCTGTCACCGAAATTCCATAAGCGGAAGCCAGGGAACTCGAACTGCCAAAGCCGACGACCAGCAGCATTACGCCGAGCGCGAGAATGAGATTCACGCGCGGCATGTAAATCTGGCCGAGTTGCATCTCGGAAGTATGCTGAACTTCGATTCTGGGCAGAAGATTGAGCTGCACCGCCTGCCGGGTCAGCGAAAACGCCCCGGAGATGACGGCTTGACTGGCGATGACAGTCGCCGCTGTTGCGAGCCCGACCATCGGTATCAGTGCCCAATCTGGCAGCATCTGGAAAAACGGATTGTCGGGCACCCCCCCGTGAGCAAGAACGAATGCGCCTTGCCCAAAATAGCTGAGTAGCAGGCATGGGAAGACGATCCAGAACCAGGCTAGCACGATTGGACGGCGACCGAAGTGCCCAAGATCGACGTAAAGGGCTTCAGCACCGGTAACCGCCAGAAAAACCGCGCCGACGGTGAGAAATGCGCCCGTTTTGGCTTCGGCAAGATAGACGACTGCATAGTAGGGGTTGATTGCCAAAAGCACCGACGGATCGTCGTGAATGTGCACCAATCCGGCAATGCCGATCGCCAGAAACCAGAGCGCCGTCACCGGCCCGAAAACGGAGGCCACTCTACCGGTCCCGAAGCGCTGCACGGCAAACAAGACGGCAAGAATCACCAGTGTAATGGGAACCACGTATGGATCGAACGCCGGGGTCACGACGCTCAGCCCTTCCACTGCTGAAAGCACCGAGATGGCCGGCGTTATGATCGCGTCGCCGAAAAACAGTGCGGCTCCGCAGAGACCAATGGCAAGAATGATGCCAGAACCGGCCGGATAAGCTTTCCGGGCCAGCGCCATAAGCGACAGGGTACCGCCTTCACCCTTGTTGTCCGCCCGAAGCACGAAAGCGACATACTTTATTGTCACGATAATCGTCAGTGCCCAGACGATCAGCGATAGAATGCCCAGAACGGCACTGCGCGGATCGGTGCCGGACGAAGCATGCAGTGCTTCGCGAAGCGCATAGATCGGGCTGGTGCCGATATCGCCGTAGACCACGCCGAGCGCGCCAAGCATCAGGACCTTGGTGCTGTGCTGTTCGACCTTAGAATGGCTTGATTGTTCGACGGGTTCTGCCTCACTACCACTGTTGGTAAGGGCCATGGACAACACTCCGATAAGCGCGCGGTGCTCTACGCTTGCTGCGATGCAATATCAAGTGCCCCAACGTGATGGCTGCCATGTAAGCAATGCGAGGCTTCCATCTCTACCACCCACAGGCCTTCAGAAATCTCTTGACCGTGCCGGCCATGCCATACTCCAACGCATCGGCTGTCAACCCATGTCCGATAGACACTTCGGCCAACGCCGGGATGCGCTTTGCCAACGCCGGCAGGTTGTTCACCACCAGATCATGCCCGGCATTGACCTGAAGCCCGGCGGCAAGTGCGGCATCGGCGGTTTTTCCCAATCTTTCCAGCTCTTTCGCGGCCTTTTCCGAATCGGAATGATAGCTGCCATACGGACCCGTATAGAGCTCGATCCGGTCCGCGCCGGTGTCGCGCGCAGCCTTCACGCCTGCTGGATCCGAATCAGAAAACAACGACACGCGAATGCCGGTTTTCTTCAGGCGTTTGACGATCGGTGTCAGGAACGCCGCGTCGGCAACGAAGTTCCAGCCATGGTCGGAGGTGGCCTGCGCCGGGTCATCCGGCACCAGCGTCACCTGCTCAGGCTGGTGCTTTTCCACAAGCGCCAGGAAATCTTCGCTCGGATAGCCCTCGATGTTGAACTCTGCCCTGGGGAATTCGTCGTCGATCAGCGCCCGGATCTCCGGCAGGTCGGAATGCCTGGTATGCCGTTCGTCGGGCCGCGGATGAACAGTCAGCCCATGGGCGCCCGCGGCAAGCGCGATGCGTCCGAGCCCGGTCACGCTTGGCCACGGCAGATCGCGCCGGTTGCGCAGCATGGCAATGGCATTGAGATTGACGGAAAGTTTTGCGGGCATTTTGCGGGTCCGGGCTGATCTTGTCGCGCATCTATACCGCCTTTGACGGGAACAGACAGGGGGTTTCCGGTGTTCCAGACGGATGGATAATGGCCAGCAAGAGGAAGAGCCGTGAACTATCTTGAAGCCGTGCCGGCGGTTCGCCGCATCGACACCGACCGCGACGACCTGTTCGCCATCGACGTCGTCGGCCATGTGGCGGCGGCCGACGCCGAAAATCTGTTCGGTTTGCTGGAGGCGGCTTACGCGCTGCACCCGAAAATCGACGTGCTGGTGCGCTTGATCGACCATGATGGCGTCGACTGGGTCGATGTGTCGGACGAAACGCTTGAACAGGGCACGGCCCGTGCCGTGGAGCATGTCGGCCGCTGCGCGGCGGTCGGCGAGCCGAACTGGGTACCCGACGCGCAGAGCTTGCTGCCTGCTTCCTTGCCCGTCGACCTCAGGCATTTCGAGGCCAAGGACGAAGCTTCCGCCTGGGAATGGCTCGGCGCCAGACCGATTGCCCCGCGCTGACGCAATCCCAGTCCACGGGGCTGCGGCTCGATCGGCCTATCTGACGATCGTCAGCCGTTCGGCCGCTCGCGTGATCGCGGTATAGAGCCAGCGCTGGCGGGTTTCCTTGAACGCCCAGCTTTCGTCGAAAAGCACGATCTCGTTCCACTGCGAGCCTTGCGCCTTGTGCACGGTCAGCGCGTAGCCGTAGTCGAAATCATCAAAGCGCTTCTTCTGCTGCCAGGGAATATCGGCGTCCGGCTCCTCGAACGCCGCTTTGAGCAGCTTGATCTTGGCGACGCCGCGGTCCGGATCGTCCTCCTCCGGTGAAACCAGCAAATTGATGCCGGGTTTCACCGTCTCGCGCGACGAGGTCATCACCTTCCACAGCGAACCGTTGAGCAACCCCTTGGCAGGGTCGTTGCGCAGGCAGACGAGCTTGTCGCCGGCCTGCGGATAGTCGGCATTGAACCCCTTCAGCTCGCGCAGCCGCTTATTATAGCGACGTCGCGTCCTGTTGGTGCCGACCAGCACCTGGTCCGCCTTCAGCACCAGCTCCTGGGTGACGTCTTCCTTGCCGATCACCTGCGCTGTGCCATAGTCGCCGCGCATGAATTCGCGGCCCTCGCGCACGTCGAGCGCCAGCCGGAGGATCGGGTTGTCGCGCGCCTGCCGGTGGATTTCGGTGAGCAGAATATCCGGCTCATGGTCGGTGAAGAAGCCGCCGCCCGAGATCGGCGGCAACTGGCCGGGGTCGCCGAGAACAAGGATCGGCGTGCCGAAACTCAAGAGGTCACGGCCAAGCTGTTCGTCGACCATCGAGCATTCGTCGATGACGACCAGTTTCGCACGCGATATCGGGCTCTGCCGGTTGAGCGAAAAGGTCGGCGACATCGAGGTCTTGCCGGTCACCTCGTCCGCTACCGATTCTTCGCCCTTCGGCCGGTAGATCAGCGAGTGAATGGTGCGGGCATTGAGCGCGCCCTTGGAACGCAGCACCTGCGCCGCCTTGCCGGTGAAGGCGGCGAACTGCACCTGGCCGTCGACATGCTCGGCGAAATAGCGCGCCAGCGTCGTCTTGCCGGTGCCGGCATAGCCGAACAGCCGGAAGAGCTGCGGCTTTCCGGTCTTGAGCCAGTTGGCGACCGCTTTCAGCGCATCGTCCTGTTGAGGGGAGAATTCCATCAGCGGGAGAGACCGGATTCGCGAGGGAAAGACAAGGCCGACAGCCACCGCCACCGATCATCGGCGGCAGGCCGCACCGCTCCAATGACGCAAGTTATCAGGCGGGAGGCGGAACGTAAAGAGAACGAAGTCGGGCCGCCACGACCTAGCCGGTCGGGTCGCCACGACCTTCGGTCGGCCTGGGATCGTTCTCGAGCAGGATCGGCTTGCCATGCGGCGTCGCATGCGCGGCGCGTTCCCAGGCGGCGGCGAGCGCATCGACGTCGCCCTTTCCGGCAACCCTTTTGGCCGACAGCAAATTTTCCAGCGCCGCCAGCCAGTGCTCGTAATAGTCATGGCCATCGCTTGCGGCACCCGGCTTCTTGACCTCGGCGGACAAGGCGTCCGCCCATTCGCTCCAGGAAAACAAGCCCTTGTCGTGCAGCGCAACCGTCATGGCGAAGGCTTCCGCTTGCCATGGCTCGGCGAATACCGGCGCATCGAGGCCCGCGGGCAGCTTGGCAGCGTGTGACTTCGCCTCACGCTGGCTCAAGGTAGCTCTCCCAGGCGTCAATCGACACGGTCAACGTCGGATCGGCGCCATCGCCCCAAATCTCCGCGCCGTCGAAAGCCACCGTATAGACCCATTGCGGGTTTTCGCCCTGGCCGTGCGCATTTGTATCAGGGAAGACAAAACCATCGCGCACAGCCTCGACGACGCCCTGCTTGCCGCGTGCGTAGCGCGGCAGCCTTGTATGGCCGGTAGGATGAAAATTCTTCGTGCGCACGAGGTCGCCCAGTTTGAACCGCGCCGATGTGGCAATCGGCCGGTCGCAGGGGCCACCCTTGGCCAGCACCGCCGGCACGTTTTCGGCCTTCAGCACTCGCTTTGGCGTCGCCGCAGGGTCGACCGCCTTGCCCGTGGCCAGATCGCTATCGCTGACGAAGCCGTGTCGCTTCAGCAAGGTTTCGAGCGCCTTGATCCAGATCTCATAATAGCTGGAGGCATAATAGTCGGCGGGATGCAGCGATTCCCGCGCATGCCGGCTCTCGTCGATATTCCAGGCGCCCATGGCGCCGGCGCACAGCGTCACGCCCAGCGCCCGCCTTTCCCAGTCGGCATGGAAATAAGGTTCGTCCTTTTCGGGCGCGACCGGCCCGAACCCCATCTGTCCGCCGAGATCCTGCGGCCCGTTCATGCCGGCTCCCGCGCCAGTCCGGTGCCGATCATGGAGTCGCGCGTCACCAGATCCGCCAGCCGCTCCTCGCTCCAGCCCTCGGTGCCATCAGGCCGCATCGGCACGACGAGGTAACGCAACTCGGCGGTGGAATCCCATACCCGGATTTTTGTCGTCCTCGGCAGTGTCAGTCCGAATTCCTCGAGCACGCCGCGCGGATCGATGACCGCGCGCGAACGATAGGGCGGCGCCTTGTACCAGACCGGCGGCAGGCCGAGCACCGACCACGGGTAGCAGGAGCACAGCGTGCAGACGACGAGGTTGTGCGTGCCTGCCGTGTTGAAGACGGCCTGCATGTGCTCACCCTGCCGGCCGGTGTAGCCGAGCGAGCCGATCGCCGCCGTCGCATCGCGCTTCAGCCACTCGGCATAGTCGGCATCGACCCACGCCTTCGCCACCACCTTGGCGCCGTTGCGCGGACCGATTTTTGTCTCGTAGGTGTCGACGATCACGTCGATCGCGGTCGGATCGATCAGCCCTTTCTGGGTGAGGATCGTCTCCAGCGCGCGCACCCGGGCGGCAAAAGGATCAAGCTCGTTATCGTGGTGGTGATCATGGTTGTGGGACATGGCCATAAAACTACGACTGCAAGCATCTCATCGCAAGCGCCGCGGCTTGGGCCAGCCCATTGGCCTCTATTCCGCTGCCGCCTTCTGCGGCTCGCCCTGCAACTCTTCGTCGCCCTCGAACAGCGAAGGCTGGTCGACGGCTTCGACGGGTGGCTGCTCGTCCCGACGCCTCGGCCACAGCCTGACAAGCCAACCGGAAAGATGCTCCATGTAGACATAGATGACCGGGGTGACGAACAGCGTCAGCGCCTGCGAAGCGACCAGGCCGCCGACCACCGCCACGCCGAGCGGCTGGCGCAGTTCGGCGCTGGCGCCGGTGCCGAGCGCGATCGGGATCGTGCCCATCAGCGCCGCCAATGTCGTCATCATGATCGGACGGAAGCGCATCAGGCAGGCTTTGTGAATGGAATCGAGCGGCGACATCCCGTCGCGCCTGAGCTCGAGCGCGACGTCGATCATCATGATGCCGTTCTTCTTGACGATGCCGATCAGCATCAGGATGCCGATGACCGCAATCACCGACAGGTCCATTCCCGCAAGCCGCAACGCAACAAGCGCGCCGAGCACCGCCGACGGCAGTCCGGTCAGGATGGTCAGCGGATGGATGAAGCTTTCATAAAGGATGCCGAGGACGATGTAGATGGTCAGGATCGCGCCGCCGATCAACAGCCCCTGGTTGGCAAGCGAATCCTGGAACGTTTTCGCCGTGCCCGAAAAAGTAGTCGAGATCGTCGCCGGCATGCCGATCTTTTCTTTCAGCGCATTGATGCGGGTGACGCTGTCGCCGAGCGCGACGCCCTGCGGCAGATTGTAGGAGATGGTCACCGCCGGAAGCTGGCCGAGCTGATTGACGGTCAAGGCACCGGCGGTCCGATCGACACGAGCGAAGGCGCCGAGCGGCACCAGGCTGCCGCTGGCCGTTCTCACCTTGATCGCCAGCATCCTTTCTGGCGACCACTCGATTCTCGGGTCGAGCTCCATGATCACCTCGTAGCTGTCGGCGGAGCCGAAGATGGTCGACACCTGCTCGGTGCCGAAACCGCCATAGAGGCTGGAGCGCAACGTATCGGTGTCGACGCCGAGCGTCGCCGCCTTGTCGCGATCGACCACCAACGACGCCTGCAAGGCGTTGTTCTGCAAATCATTGGTGACGTCGGTGAAGGCTGCGTGATCGGCGGCCATCGCATCGGTGAGCTTCTGCGCCCAAACGTCCGCCGCGCCTATGTCGAGGCCCTGCACAACGAGCTGATAGGCGCTGGCCGAAGCGCGCGCGCCGAGCCGCAGGTTCTGCACCGGCTGCATGAAGGTTTCGATGCCTGGGACATTGGCCAGCTGCCGCCGCAGGTCCGAGAGCACCTTGTCGAGATCGGGGCGCTGGTCCTTGTCCTTCAATTGCACATAGAGCCGGCCCTGGTTGAGCGCATTGTCTCCGCTGCCTACCGACCACCCGACATGCGAGACATAGGGTGAATGGGTGAAGACATCAGCCACCTGCCCCTGCAGCTTCGCCATGGCGTCGAATGAAATGTCCTGGCGCGCGGTGGTCGTCACCGAAATCTGGCCGATATCCTCCTGCGGGAAGAAGCCCTTCGGCGAGGTCTGGATCAGCCAGACCGACATTGCGGCCGTCCCGACGAAGACGAGAAAAACCAGGAAACTGTGCCGCAGGCAAAAGGTCAGCAGCCAATCATAGCCCCGCATGAAGAAACCGTGCCTGCGGCCTTCGCCCTGGGCTGCCTCGCGGTCGGCTTTCGACACCGACAAAAGCCGCGAGCACAGCATCGGCGTCAGCGTCAGCGACACGAACATCGACGCCAGGATGGCGACCGTCACCACCACCGCAAATTCGTTGAAGATGCGCCCGATCACTCCGCCCATCAAAAGCACGGGGATGAACACAGCGACCAGCGAGATCGAAATCGAAATGATGGTGAAGCCGATTTCACGGGCGCCCTTGAGCGCCGCGTCGAGGGCCGAGAGCCCGTCCTCCTCCATGTGGCGAAAAATGTTCTCCAGCATGACGATCGCATCGTCGACGACAAGGCCGACCGCCAGCGTCAGACCCATCAGCGAGATGTTGTCGATGGAAAAGCCGAACAGGAACATGGCGCCGAGCGTGGCGATCAGCGAGATCGGCACCGCCACCGCCGGGATGATCGTCGCCGTTACCCGGCGCAGGAACAGGAAGATTACCATCACCACCAGCGCGATGGTGAGCAGCAGCGTGAACTGCACGTCGTCTACCGCCTCGCGGATCGAAGTCGAGCGGTCGTTGAGCAGCTGGATGCTGGCCGCCGCCGGCATCTGATCCTGGAACGACGGCAGCATCGCCTTGACGCGGTCGACGACGTCGACGGTGTTGGCATCGGGCTGGCGCTGCACGGCCATGATGATCGCGCGAGTGCCGTCGTACCAGCTGGCTGTCGTCGTGGTCTCGACTGAATCGATGACGCGTGTCACCTCGCCGAGCCGCACCGGACGGCCGTTCTTGGTGGCTATGATGATGTTGGAAAATCCCGCCGCGTTGGTCAGCTGCGTATTGGCGGTGATCGTCAGCTGCTGCTTGTCGTTCTGCAGCACGCCGAGCGGCGTGTTGCTGTTGGCCGAGGCGATCGCCGTCTGCAGCTGGTCGATCGAAATGCCACGTGCGGCGAGCGCCGTCGGATCGATCTGGACGCGCACAGCGTATTTCTGCTGCCCGAAGATCGAGACCTGCGCCACGCCGTCGATCGTCGACAGCGACGGCGAGATCACATTCTCGGCAAAGGCATCGAGATCGGTCAGCGGAACCGTGTCGCTGACCAGCGACATCAGCAGGATCGGCGCATCGGCCGGATTGACCTTGCGGTAGCTCGGCGGGCTGGTCATCTCGGGCGGCAATTGCCGCTGCGTTCGCGCGATCGCCGCCTGCACGTCGGCCGCCGCGGCGTCGATATCGCGGTTGAGCACGAACTGAATGGCGATCGAGGTCGAGCCGAGCGAGTTGGTGGTGGAGATCGAATCGATGCCGGCGATGGTGGCGAACTGCTTGATCAATGGCGTTGCCACCGAGGTCGCCATGGTTTCCGGCGAGGCGCCGGGCAGCGAGGCCGAGACGTTGACCACCGGAAACTCGGCGCTCGGCAGAGCGGCCACCGGCAGGAACTTGTAAGCGAACAGCCCGCCCAGCACGAGCGCGAAGGACATGAGTAGGGTGGCGACAGGCCTGCGGATGCAGAATTCGGAGATCATGGACGCGCCTCGCCAGTCTCGGCAACCTTGGGAGACGCTTGATCACTAGGCCTGGTCGAAGCTTCGGCTTCGCGGACCGGCGAGCCGTTCTTCAGCCTTGTCTGGCCCTCGACGACGACACGTTCGCCGCTCTTTAGCCCTTCGCCGATAGCGCTGTTGTCGCCTTCGGTCAGTGCGACCTGCACGGGCCGCATCTCCACCGTGTTGTCAGGCTTGATCACATAGACGAACGGCCCCTTCTGGCTGGGCTGGACCGCAACCGTGGGAACGGAGGTCATTTCCGGCATGATGCCGGCATCAAGCACGACATTCACATATTGGCCCGGCCACAGCGAAAGATCGGCATTGGGCACGCTGGCCCTGGTTGCGATCGTGCCGGAGGCGGTGTCGACGCTGGAATCGACGAAATCGAGGGTTCCCTTGCCGATCGGTGTCGGGTCACCGTCCCTGGTCAGAGTGACTGCGCCTTCCTGCGGCGCCGCCAGCGCCTTGTGCAGCAAGGCAAGATCGCTTTCCGGAAGATTGAAGTTCACCTGCAGCGGGTCCACCTGGGTGATGGTCACCAGCGGGGTCGACGTGCTGTTGCCGTTGCTGGTGGTGACGAGATCGCCAATCGTGACGCTGACCGCGCCCAGCCTGCCGGAAATCGGCGCCGTGATCGTAGCAAAGCCAAGCTGGACCTCGTCCGCATCGATCGTCGCTTTGTCGGCATCGACCGTGGCCGCGGCGGACTTCTGCGCGGCGATCGCCTGATCGTAGGTCTGCTGCGTGCCGGCCTGCCTGGCGACAAGATTCTTGGCGCGCTGAAGATCGGCCGTGGCACTTGCAAGCAACGCCTGGTCCTTGGCGAGTGTCGCCTGGTCACGGGCCAGTTGCGCCTTCAGAGCACGATCGTCCAGCGAGAACAGAAGGTCGCCAGCCCTCACCATTTGCCCGTCCTTGACGGCGATCGATGTGATCTGGCTCGAGATCCGCGCGTTCACGCTGACCACGGCGGGGGAGGATACGAAGCCGATGGCGTAGCGCCGGATCGGGAAGTCGGCCTTCGAAGCGGTGGCGGCAACCACCGAGGTAGAACGTGCGGCATTTGCGGCGGCCGCCGGTTTGACAGGTGCCGCCTGCCCCGCTGACAGCATCTGCCGGACCTTCTCCGTTGCAGCGGGCGAAAGATAGAGCCCAGCCGCGACAAGGCAGGCGATCGCAAGCACCGCAAGCACGATCTTTCCACGCATCGCCAAAAAGCCTTCTATCCGACACGCCGTGGTTCGGTGGTCATATCTGGCATAACTCGCAGCCTGATGCCGCGGTTTCACCAGATAGTTAGAAGGCGCCGAAGGCGAAAAAGTGCCAAAACCCGGCATTACGAAGATTTAATGTGCAGTGCACAATAAAGCGGCAGTTACCGCAGCATCGGCCACAGCGTCGCCGCGAGCAGCACGCCCATGGCGATGTTGAACCATTTCAGCCGCACCGGATCCGAGAGAAAACCGCGCAGCGCCATGCCGAAACCTGCCCACACCGAAACACTCGGCAGGTTGACGACGGTGAAGGCTATCGAGATCAACGCCACCGAAAGAAATGGATGCTCCGGAATGGCATAGACGGCCATGGCGGTGATCGCCATCACCCAAGCCTTGGGATTGACCCACTGGAATGCTGCCGCATCGATGAAACGCATCGGTCGCGCCTTAGCCTCGCCCTTGCCGCTGAGCGAACGCGACATGGCGATCTTCCACGCGAGATAGAGCAGGTAGACGCCGCCCGCGATCTTCAACCCGGTGTGCAGCACCGGAAACGCAGTCAGCACGGCGCCCAGACCGAAGCCGACGGCCAGCAACAGCACGAGGAAGCCGATGCTGATGCCCAGCATATGCGGAATGGTTTTGGCGAAACCGAAATTCACCCCGGAAGCCAGAAGCATGAAGTTGTTCGGACCCGGCGTGATCGAGGTCACGAAGGCGTAGACCAGCAGGGCAAGGAATGCGTCGAGGGTCATGGCTTCCTCCCAAGCAGGTCAGCAATATTGTCCTTTTACCTCAGACGCACAAAGGCCACCTCACGGCGGCAGCCGGGCCAGAAGATCAGGATCAAGGCGACAGAATAAATACAGGCGGCGCCAGAGCACTGGACCCAAAGCGCCGGACGATCACATCCCTTGCGGACCGCGGTTCAACGCCGCCACGCCGGTGCGGCAGATTTCGACCAGGCCGAGCGGCTTCATGATGGCGATGAACTGGTCGATCTTGGAACCCTTGCCGGTGATCTCGAAGATGAAATGCTCGGTGTTGGCGTCGATGACGCTGGCGCGGAAGGCATCGGCGAGCCTTAGCGCCTCGACGCGGGCTTCGCCGGTGCCGGCCACTTTCACCAGCGCGAGCTCGCGCTCCAGAGGCCGATCCTGGCCGAGCTCATGCGAGCGCACGGTGAGATCGACGACACGGTGCACCGGCACGATGCGCTCGAGCTGGTGCTTGATCTGCTCCAGCACATGCGGCGTGCCGCGCGTCACGATGGTGATGCGCGACAAATGCTTCTCATGCTCGGTTTCGGAGACCGTCAGGCTTTCGATATTGTAGCCGCGTCCGGAGAACAGGCCGATGACCCGGGCCAGCACGCCCGGCTCATTGTCGACCAGCACGGAAAGCGTGTGAGTCTCCGGCTTTTCCGTTTCCTTGGCGATGAAATAGGCGGAGCCGGTCGGTTGAAGCTGTGCGTTCATGACATGAATCTCGATTTCAAACTTTTGAGCTAATTCTCTGTTTCCGCACGGCTTCTTCCAACAAGCCCTGCCTCGGCCTGGGGGCTACACCAGTTCCCTGCCCTTGGCGTCGATGGCGTTGGCCACCGCCTCGTCGGTCGCCTCGTCCGGCAGAAGCATCTCGTTATGCGCCTTGCCCGACGGGATCATCGGGAAGCAGTTGGCAAGTGTGGCGACCCGACAGTCGAAGATCACCGGTTTCTTCACCGCGATCATCTCCTTGATCGCGTCGTCCAGCTCGTCCGGTTTCTCGCAGCGAATGCCATGGCCGCCATAGGCTTCGGCGAGCTTGACGAAATCCGGCATCGCCTCGGTGTAGGAATGCGACAGCCGGTTGCCGTGCAGAAGCTGCTGCCACTGCCGCACCATGCCCATATACTGGTTGTTGAGGATGAAGATCTTGATCGGTGCGTCGTGCTGCACCGCCGCGCTCATCTCCTGCATCGTCATCTGCACCGAGGCATCGCCGGCAATATCAATGACCAGCGCATCCGGGTGTGCGATCTGCACGCCGAGCGCCGCCGGCAGGCCGTAGCCCATCGTGCCGAGCCCACCGGAGGTCATCCAGCGGTTCGGCTTCTCGAAATGATAGTGCTGCGCCGCCCACATCTGGTGCTGGCCGACCTCGGTGGTGATGTAAGTGTCCATGTCCTTGGTCAGCGCGTAGAGCCGCTGGACGGCATATTGCGGCATGATCACGTCGTGGTTCATCTTGTAGGCAAGCGAATCCCGCGCGCGCCATTTCGCGATCTGCTCCCACCACGGGTGGAGCGCCTTCTTGTCGGCCTTGGCAGTCGCCCGCCACAGCCGCACCAGATCCTCCAGCACCCTGCCGACATCGCCGATGATCGGCACGTCGGTGTGGACGTTCTTGTTGATCGAGGACGGATCGATGTCGATGTGGATCTTCTTCGAGTTCGGCGAGAACGCGGTGAGCCGGCCGGTGATGCGGTCGTCGAAGCGCGCGCCGATGCAGACCATGACGTCGCAATCATGCATCGCCATGTTGGCTTCATAGGTGCCGTGCATGCCGAGCATGCCCATCCAGTTCTTGCCCGAAGCCGGATAGGCGCCGAGGCCCATCAGCGTCGAGGTGATCGGGAAGCCGGTGAGGTCGACCAGTTCGCGCAGCAAATGGCTGGCTTCCGGGCCGGAATTGATGACACCGCCGCCCGTATAGAGGATCGGCCTTTTGGCGTTGGCCATCAGTTCGACCGCCGCCTTGATCTTTTCCAGGTCGCCCTGGACCTTAGGCTGATAGCTCGTGCGCGGCGCCGTCTGCGGCGGCACATAGATGCCCTTGGCGAACTGCACGTCCTTCGGGATGTCGACGACGACCGGACCGGGACGTCCTGTCGTCGCGACATGAAACGCCTCGTGGATGATTGCCGCGAGCTCGTTGACGTCCTTCACCAGCCAATTGTGCTTGGTGCAGGGCCGCGTGATGCCGATCGTGTCGCACTCCTGGAAGGCATCCGAGCCGATCAGCGATGTCGGCACCTGGCCGGTCAGGCAGACCAGCGGGATCGAATCCATCAGCGCATCCTGCAGCGGCGTCACCGCATTGGTGGCGCCCGGCCCCGAAGTCACCAGCATGACGCCGGCCTTGCCGGTCGAGCGCGCATAGCCCTCCGCCGCATGGCCCGCGCCCTGCTCGTGACGGACGAGGATGTGCTCGACCTCATCCTGCTGGAAGATCTCATCATAGATCGGGAGAACCGCGCCGCCCGGATAGCCGAAAACATGCTTGACGCCATTGTCCTTCAGCGCCTGCACCACCATTTCGGCGCCGGTCATTTCGCGCCGCTCGTTCTGTCCACTGCTCATCGGTCTGGTCCCGTACTGTCCGCCATCAGGCGATTGCTGGTCGTTTAGTCGTGTTTCGGGCAATAAAAAAGGCCCCCGAGGGAGCCTGTGTGTGCGCATGGGAGGTTTTCGCCCGGCGGTTACACCGCCTTGCCCACGCGCTTTCCTACTACGAGAATGAGTGCCGTTTTCATGGTGGCGGACAATAGAATTGGTTTTGCGCCGCTGTCAACGGCCAATGTGCACAACGCCAAAACGGTTCGGGGCGGTTGGCCGTGTCAGACAGGCCCGTTGGCGCCCATCGCGTTGAACCACCGTTCCGGTACGACCGCCGGCAGGATCAGTGTCCGCGATCGTCCCGATAAGCCATTGAAACCACGCCAAACTATTTGACGACGTGACGCGGCGCATAGTTTGCCGCGATACTCCGGCCAACCGGACTGGGAGGGTCCGGCAAAGCCACGATGACGACCAGGACTTCACGGGAGGAAATTTGATGCTCGACAAGGCCCCAGCCCAGAAACTGACCGACCTGCTCGACCAATTCGGTGCAGCGCTCGCCGCCAGCGACATCGACAAGGCGGTCGGGTGCTTTCAGGAAGACTGCTACTGGCGCGACCTCGTGACCTTCACCTGGAACATCAAGACCATGGAAGGTCGCGACCAGGTGCGCGACATGCTGATGAGCCAGTTGGCGAAGACAAAACCTTCGAACTGGGCGATCGCCAAGGGCGAGGACGCCAGCGAAAGCGGCGAGTTGCTGGAGGGCTGGATCAGCTTCGAAACTGAGGTTGCGCGCGGCTTCGGCCATATCAGGCTGAAGAACGGCAAGATCTGGACGCTGCTCACCACCATGGTCGAGCTGAAGGGTCATGAGGAACCCGCCGGCTTCGCCCGGCCGATGGGCGCCAAGCACGGTCACGGCAAAAATCGTCCAACCTGGAAGGAGGAGCGCGAGAAGGAGGCGACTGAACTCGGTTTTGTCCGTCAGCCCCACACGCTCATCGTCGGCGGCGGCCAGGGCGGCATCGCGCTCGGTGCCCGGTTGCGGCAGCTCGGCGTGCCGACCATCATCGTCGAGAAGAACGAGCGTGCCGGCGATTCATGGCGCAAGCGTTACAAGTCGCTCTGCCTGCACGACCCGGTCTGGTACGATCATCTGCCCTATATCGATTTTCCGAAGAACTGGCCGGTCTTCTCGCCCAAGGACAAGATCGGCGACTGGCTGGAAATGTACGCCAAGGTCATGGAGCTGAATTACTGGTCCTCGACCGAGGCCAAGAGCGCCACCTATGACGACAAGAAGAAGGAATGGACCGTCATCGTCCACCGCGACGGCAAAGATATGACGTTGAAGCCGAAGCATCTGGTGCTGGCGACGGGACAGTCAGGCAAGGCCAATTTGCCGAAATTCAAGGGCATGGACAACTTCAAGGGTGATCAGCACCATTCCTCCAAGCACCCCGGCCCCGATGCCTATGCCGGCAAGCGCGCCGTCGTCATCGGCTCGAACAACTCAGCCCATGACATCGCCGCAGCCCTTTGGGAGGCCGGCGCCGATGTCACCATGGTGCAGCGCTCGACCACCCATATCTCCAGATCCGACACGCTGATGGAAATCGGACTGGGTTCGCTCTACTCGGAAAAAGCCGTGCAAGGCGGGATGACCACGGCCAAGGCCGACCTCGTCTTTGCGTCCCTGCCCTACAAGATCCTGCATGAATTCCAGATCCCGGCCTACGCCGAGATGAAGAAGCGCGACGCCAAATTCTACGAGGGGCTGGAAAGGGCAGGATTCATGCTCGACTGGGGCGATGACGATTCCGGCCTGTTCATGAAATATCTCAGGCGCGGCTCAGGCTACTACATCGATGTCGGTGCTTCCGACCTCATCATCGATGGCTCGATCAAGCTGAAAAGCGGCGTCGAGGTCAAGGAGGTCCGGGAGCATTCGGTCCTGCTTAGCGACGGATCGGACCTGCCGGCCGACCTCATCGTCTACGCCACCGGCTATGGCTCGATGAACGGCTGGGCGGCCGACCTGATATCCAGGGACGTTGCCGATAAGGTCGGAAAATGCTGGGGCCTCGGCTCCAACACTACCAAGGATCCCGGCCCCTGGGAGGGCGAATTGCGCAATATGTGGAAGCCGACGCAACAGGAGGCACTGTGGTTCCATGGCGGCAATCTGCACCAGTCGCGCCACTATTCGCAATTCCTGTCGCTGCAGTTGAAGGCGCGGCACGAAGGCATCGCAACGCCGGTCTACGGGCTGCAGCAGGTCCATCACAAGGGATAGAAATTCAGAGCAGTCACCGGGACTGGCCGATGCGCTTCCAGTAGATAAGCGTACCGGTCAGCCCGCCATGCGGCTTCAACGCGTAGTCCGGTATTTCGCCGGCTAGCGTGAATCCCAGCCTCTCATAGAGGCCGGAGGCGCCCTCCTCTGCCGCTGTATCCAGGACCAGCAACGTGCGGCCTTTCTCGACAGCGAGGCTTTCGGCCGCCCGCATCAGGCGAGTCGCCACGCCCTTGCCGCGATGATCGACACGGGTCATCAGCTTGGCGATCTCGGCCCGGTGCGGCTGGTTGGGAGGACAGTCGAGCAGCAAGGTGACGGTGCCGACCAGAGCCTTGCCATCCCATGCACCGAGCACCGCTCTTTCGCCTCTTGCCGCGGCCATAAGCGATCTGGTCCAGAAGGCGCCTGCAGCTTCCGGCGCCAGCGGATGCATGAAACTGACTGATCCGCCGGTCGCAACCGTCTCGATCAGCATATCGACCAGCATTGCCTGGGCTCCCGCAGCCTGGGTCAGAGCCTTGATTTCGATGGAGCTCATGCGTGCGATGTCCTTTGACTGCGTGGAGCGATCTGCGTGTTCCAGCCGTCAATCCAGACGACTGACTCGGCGTCGCTTTCGTGCTGCCTTGATCGCGGCGATGCGATCGGTGTCCTTTGGCTGCAGATGCAGCCCGCGTTCCAGGATTTCGAGCGTATATTCCTCATAGGTCAGGCCCAGCCGCTCGGCCTTTTCCATCCGCATCAGCATCACGTCGCGGCTCGGCGCCTTCCACGCCTTGGCATGCGCAGCCTGCCAGGCAAGGAAGATATAAGGGTCGCCCTTGCCCCATGGGGGGCCCTTGTAGTCGTCGAGTGGCGGTCCGCCATTGTCGGAGCGTTTGGGACGGCGTGCCATGCGTTCAGCCTCTTGCCAGCGCAACCAAATAGTCGGCGGCGTCCGGTCCAGGAGCATGGAAGGTGCAATTCGACGGCGCGCCAAGCGCCAGGCAGTCACCGGGTTCGAGACTATGCACGACATCGCCCTCGGTGAATTCCAGCCGTCCGGAAATCAGCCAGATCTGCTGTCTGATGAAGGCGTAGGACGCGGCCGGAAAACTCACCTTGGCTCCCGCCGGCAATTGCACCCGGATCAGTTCGAGCGGCATGTCCGAGACCGGCGAAAGATGCCGCCTGATATAGCCGGTGGCGGGATCGCGCCAGACCGGCTGATCGCTTTGGCGAAGCAGCCCGCCGCCCTGCAGCTCCGCCCGCGCGATGAGGGTGGAAAGCGTCATGCCGAAGGCCGCTGCGATGCGCACCAGAAGTGCTGCGGTCGGGCTCGTCTTGCCGCGCTCTATCGTGCTGAGCATGGCCTTAGACACGCCGGAGCGGTCCGCGAGCTCCGCCAGTGACCAGTCCTTCAAAGCCCTTTCGGCGCGTATTCTTCTGCCGATGGTCGAGGAGATATCGTTCGCTATAACAGTCATTAATCCGGTATATCGAAATTGCGGCTTCGAGCAAGGGGCCGATCGGTTCAATTTTCGCGAATGGCTTAATGCCCCCTACACCATCCGACCTCACCCCACCTTAACCTCGCCGCCGTAAGGTCGATCGCCTGGGGAAATGGGAAACAGCCTGTCCATGTTCGTCGACCGCGAAGCCTCCGTTGGAGAGCCGGCATTGCAGGAGCGCCGCAAGGCGGAGCAGAGCGACAAGCGCATTCTGGGCAATGTCGTCCAGTGCGACGGCGCGCGCGCCACCATCAGCGCCTATGCCGCCGATGTCGAAGGCACGGTCACCGGCCATTGGAGCGTCGGCAAGATGATCTCCATCAATCTTGGCACCACGCGAACCGTCGGCCTGGTCTACGAGATCGGCAAGTCGGATCGCGCCTGGAGCAATGAGGGCCAGAACCCGATCGAGGTCAGCATCGAGCTTATCGGCGAGGTGCGCGACGGCGCCGAGCCCGGCGCCAAACCGATTTTCGACCGGGGCATTACCATCTATCCGCATATCGGCGCCATCGCCCACCGCATTCGCAGCCGCGACCTGCAGGCAGTTTATGATCTCGCCGGACGTCATTCGATCACCATCGGCACGCTGTCACAGGACGAGGCGATCGACGCCAACATCGCCATCGACGACACGCTGTCGCGCCACTTCGCTATTGTCGGCACCACCGGCGTCGGCAAATCCACCGCCGTCTCGCTGCTTTTGCGCAAGTCGATCGCCGCCCGGCCTGACCTGCGCGTCCTTATCCTCGATCCGCACAACGAGTTCGCCGCATCCTTGCCCGAACACTGCGTCAGGGTCGATTCGACGACGCTGGACCTGCCCTTCTGGATGTTCAAGCTCGAGGAATTTGCCGAAGTGCTGTTTCGCGGGCGCGAGACCGTGCCGGAAGAGATCGATGCCTTGCGCGATCTCATTCCCGCCGCCAAGAACCTGTACCGCAATCCGAATTCGGGCGGCTATCTCAGGCGCGGCAGCGATGCGCTGACCGCGGACACGCCGGTGCCCTATCGCGTTGTCGATCTCATCAAGCAGATCGACGAGCGCATGGGACTGCTGGAAAGCAAGAACGACCGCCCCACTCTCAAATCGCTGAAGACGCGCATCGAATCGGCGGCCTCGGATCCGCGCTACCGCTTCATGTTCAACTCGCGGCTGATCGAGGACACTATCCACGAGACGATCGGCAATATTTTTCGCGTGCCGCATCACGGTCGCCCGGTGACCTGCTTCGAGATGGCCGGCATGCCGTCGGAAGTGGTCAATTCGGTCTGCTCGGTGCTGGCGCGCCTGGCCTTCGACCTAGCGTTGTGGAGCGAAGGCCGGCTGCGATTGCTTTTGCTGTGCGAGGAAGCCCACCGCTATATGCCGGCCGATCCGCGCCTCGGTTTTGCACCGACCCGGCACGCGCTGTCGCGCATCGCCAAGGAAGGCCGCAAATATGGCTGCTATCTTGGTGTCGTTACCCAGCGCCCGGGCGAGCTCGATCCCACCATCCTGTCGCAGTGCTCGACCTTCTTCGCCATGCGGCTCGCCAACGAGCAGGACCAGGCGATCGTCCGCTCGGCGATCGCCGATTCCTCGGCCTCGACGCTGGCGTTCCTGTCTTCGATGGGTCAGCGCGAAGCCATCGCCTTCGGGGAAGGCGTGGCGACGACCATGCGGCTGAAATTCGAAAAACTGTCCGCGGATCTGATCCCCGGCACGGCCAAGCGCGAGGAAGCCTTGCCGTCCGAGATCGGCAACGATGTCGATCTGGTGGCGATCGTCGAAAGGCTACGCAACGTGCCAAAACCGCAGCAGGCGATGGCCTTCGCCGAAGTCGTCGATTCAAACCGGCAGGCCGGCGATTCCAACTATCGCAAGCCACCCGCCCCGACTGTCGCACGCATCCAGTCGGACGACGATTTCGACATGCGTTATGGCCTGAAACCGGCAACCTTCGGTCTGCGCCCGCAAAACGACTGAGCCGGCGGCCTCCAGCCCATCAAGCTTCCGTTGCAGACTTGTCAGCCTGTGAAGCCAGGGCAAATCCCGTCAGAAAATTCGTCAGGCTGAGTCGGATGGCGCCGTTTTCGAGAACCGGAGCGGAGCGGACATTAGTCCGTGAGCACCGGAAGCGCAGAAAACGACGCCAGACGGCCAGCATCACGAGTTTAATGACGGGATTTCAGGCGCAGACGCGGTTTCGGCCTTGCCTCTTGGCCTCATAAAGCTGGCGATCCGCGCGGCGATAGAATTCTTCGGCGGTTTCCTTGCGATCCCAGACGGCGAGGCCGACGCTGGTGGTGATCTTCAGGCGAACATTGCCTGATAGTATCGACATGTTGGCGATCGCCTTGCGGATGCGCTCGGCGAATTTGGACAGCAGTTCGGCGTCCATGTTGGGGGTGACTACTGCGAATTCCTCGCCACCCAGGCGCGCAACCACGTCGTGATAGCGCGTCATGTCCTTGAGACAATTGGCGACCGCCCGCAACACTTCGTCGCCGACATCATGGCCGTGGGTGTCGTTGACCTGCTTGAAATGGTCGAGATCAAGGATCATCAGCCCGACCGGCTTCTCGATGCGGCGGAATTCCTCGAGATATTCCTTCAGTGCATCGTCGAAATAGCGCCGGTTCTGCATGCCGGTCAGGCTGTCGGTCAGCGCCGCATGCTCCAGCGTTTCCGAACGGGCGCTGAGCGAAACCGTCATGGCGCGCAGCTTGCCTTCTTCCGTCGCCTGCTTGCGGATCAGTGGGTAGATGAAGAAAATGCCGAAGAACAGGGCAGTCGCCAAAAGAACGCCGGTCGCAAACAACAGCTTGTTGAGATAGATGATCTTCTCAACCCCGGAAGGCGTGACACTCTCGGCCGCGAAGGCCTGCAGAAGCCCATAGGCGTGAAGCGTCACCAGGCCGGCGGCCAGGATCACGAAGATGAAGACGAAAAAGGCTGATTCCGCCTTGTGAAAACGCATCTGCTCCCCGTTGGAAAATTCCCACAGACCTTATGGCATGGAGGGCCTTACGGACGGTTAATTAGGACAACTTCAACGGGAAGTCTCCCCCCAAGATCAACTTTTCAGGTTGCACTGGAAAGGGGATCCGAGATCGTGGATCCCACACGATCACCGAGGCGCAGTCTCAGCCATTCCGGACCCAACTGATGCCTGAACCAGGTCGCCTGGCGCTTGGCGTATTGTCGCGTCGCGATCTTTGCGCGCTCGATCGCTTCCGGAAAACTCAGCTCCCCGGCTATTGCGGCCTGGAGTTCGCGAACGCCGATCGCCTTCATCGCCGGCAAATCGGAATCGAGACCAAGACTGGCGAGTTGTTTGACCTCATCGAGGGCGCCCTTCTCCAGCATGCGGTCGAACCGCGCCTCGATCCGCTCCACCAGCGCCGCCCGGTCCGGTTCGATCACGAAGAAGCGTGCGCTGTCCCTGTCGATCAACGGCCGGCCGCGCGCCGTCTGCCATTCCAGGATGGAACGGCCTGACGCGTCGAGCACCTCCAACGCCCGCACGATGCGCTGGCCATCGGTCGGCTTCAGCATCATGCCTGCTGCGGAATCCTCGCGCAGCAAGATGCGGTGAAGCTTGGCCGCGCCCTGCTCCCGGAGTTCGTAGCGCCAGCGGTCACGGATCGGCTGCGGAATGTCGGGCATTTCCGAAATGCCTTGCGCAAGCGCCCGGAAATAAAGCCCGGTGCCGCCGACGAAAATCACCGGCCGCTCTGAGAGCGTGCCCTCGTCGATGAGCTTCATCACGTCGCGCAGCCAGGCGCCGGTGGAATAGGCGATGGAGGGATGGACATGCCCGTAGAGATAATGCGGGACGCGAGCGAGTTCGGCAGCGGTCGGCCGCGCCGTCAGCACGTCGAGCACAGAATAGCCTTGCATGGAATCGGTGTTGACGATGACGCCGCCCTTGCGCTCGGCGAGATCGAGCGCGAGAGCGGACTTGCCGCTGGCGGTCGGCCCGGCTATCAGGATCGCGTTCTCAACGTGGCCCTCGCCCGCCTGCCCGCCGGAATTTTCGATGCCGCTGATCGCCACGCTCGTATCCCATCCCGCCGGCCGCGCATTGTCGCCGGCGCTTGCGAATATGGCGTCACGGTCGGTCGGCGCAAGCACTGTTCGCTGGCTGGCCGAAGGCATCGCCTGCGAATTCGCTTTGCCCGAGGCGGCCGGAGCCGCTGAAACGACCGCCAGCCTGCGCGCCGTGCTCGCACCCGAACCGGTCGACGTGATCGTTCAGCAGGTCGAGGCAAGGCGAAAGAAAATCCTTATCGCCGATATGGATTCCACGATGATCGATCAGGAGTGCATCGACGAGCTTGCCGATGAGATCGGCGTCAAGGATTACGTCGCCGCCATCACGGCGCGATCGATGAATGGCGAGATCGCTTTCGAGCCGGCCTTGCGCGAGCGGGTGGCGCTGCTGAAAGGCCTCGACACTGCCGTGGTCGACCGCGTCATCACCAACCGCTTGACGCTGGCTTCCGGCGGCCGCGCGCTTGTCCAGACCATGCGCGCCAATGGCGCATGGACTGCGCTCGTGTCGGGTGGCTTCAACGTCTTCACCGCACGCATCGCCGCCATGCTCGGCTTTCAGGAGAACCGCGCCAATCGGCTGATCGAGCAGGGCGGCCACTTCACCGGGCTTGTGGCCGAGCCGATCCTGGGGCGCGCCGCCAAAGCCGATGCGCTACTCGAGATTTCGGCCGGCCTGGGGCTGACGACCGCAGACGCCATTGCTGTCGGCGACGGCGCCAACGACCTCGACATGATCCGCCTTGCCGGCGCGGGTGTGGCACTTCATGCCAAGCCTGTCGTGGCGGCGGAGGCAAAATTCCGCATCGACCACGGCGACCTGACCGCGCTTCTCTATCTGCAGGGCTACCGGCGGGAGGAGTTTGTAGAGTGACGCCGATCCGCACCGAGCGGCTAATCCTGCGCAACTGGGAGGATCGCGACCGCGAGCTCTTCCACCGGATCAATTCCGACGAACGCGTCATGGAATTCTTTCCATTTCGCCGCGACCGCGCTGCCGCGGACGCCAAAATGGACGAGTTTCGCGCCTGGATCGCCGAGGATGGCTACGGTTTCGCTGCCGCCGAGATAATTGAAACGCGCCAATGCATCGGCTTCGTCGGCCTCCTCGATACCGATCATTTGCCCTTCCTGCCAGCCGGCAACGTCGAGATCGGCTGGCGGCTGGCGCCCGAATTCTGGGGCCATGGCTATGTCACCGAGGCGGCCGAAGCGTGGCTCGCCTATGGCTTCGAAACGCTTGGCCTCGACGAAATCGTGTCCTTCGCCGTTAGGGATAATCACCGTTCCACCGCGGTCATGAAGCGCCTGGGCATGATCGCCGACCCGGCCAGCGATTTCGACCACCCCGGCATTCCGGACAGCCACGCCGCGCTCAAGCAGCATGTGTTCTACAGGCTGACAGCCAAGGATTGGCGAAAAAACCGACCCTAATCAGTGCTTGTCAAACGGAAGCTCGTCGCCGGGTTGCGGCGGTTTGACGCCGACGCGATCGAGCACTTTCGAGAAATCATCGCCCGATACATCAC
>NZ_RZTI01000053.1:0-38006 GCF_003997275.1 Mesorhizobium sp. M6A.T.Ce.TU.002.03.1.1 | reverse complement strand
ACTTCGCCTGGATCCAGCTCGGTGGTCTGCGCGTCGGTAAGGACGAATCGGCCTTCGATACGTTCATCGGCTACGCCGGCAACGTCATGAACGATACGCTGGTTCCCTATGGCGGCTTCGACACCAATGTCGTCCAGTACTACTTCGATGCCGGCAACGGCTTCTCCGCCGTCGTCTCGCTCGAAGAAGGCTACGGCGACTTCACGATCGACAGCTACGTTCCGCATGTCGTCGGCGGCGTGAAGTGGACGCAGGGCTGGGGCGCGATCACCGGCGTCGTTGCTTACGACAGCAACTACGAAGAGGTGGCCGGTAAGGTTCGCCTTGACGTCACGCCGATGGAGAACCTGTCGCTGTTCATCATGGCCGGCTACGGCACGGACGACAACTACACGGATACGTCATATGTATTCGACGCCAACGGTCGCGGCATGTACAAGCTGTGGAGCGGCAATTGGGCAGTCTGGGGCGGTGGCACCTACACCATCAACGAGAAGACCTCGTTCAACACCCAGGTCTCGTATGACGAGGGCAAGAATCTCGGCGTCGTGGCGAACATCGCCTATGACATCGTCCCCGGCCTGACGATCACGGCGGAGGCCTCCTACTTCAGCTTAGGCGAGGATTCTGTCTCCAACTGGACCGGTGCGGACGACGACGACAGCTTTGGCGGCCAGCTCCGCTTCCAGCGCTCGTTCTAAGGGCTGGGCTTAAAACAAGTGAAATTCCAGCCCGGGCGCTTCAATGCCCGGGCTGTTTTGTTTCGTGACCTGGATCAAGGCAAACAGAAGGAACAGGGGGTAACGGTAGCTGAATAAGGTCCGTGGGAAGATTTCGTGGGATTCGTTGATGGCGGATGAAATCACAACTGCGTGATCAAAACTCTTGAAAGGACGCTCCCAGGCAGATAGGGCTGACCTATCCACTCCGGGGGTGTGGCAAGACAATGACAAACGAAGCGATTCAAGAGGGTGCTCCCTCTGACCATTTTTCGATGTTTTCTTCTCAAAACGCAAAAATAAAATACAGTTATAACAAGATCAGAGAAGTAAAGTCGTACAAGGTCGGGGAGCTGTTTTCAGCATACCGAGACATACTTTGGGATGATGGGCGGCATAAATACAATGTCAGCTCCTTCATCGGCGAAATAGACGAGATTCTCCTTGGGGAGCGTTTCAGCGCCTTTGACCAGAGTACCCTGGACAACCTTATCGGCACCTTGCGCCAGCGCGGCAACAGCAACGCAACCATCAATCGAAAGATGGCTGCTCTCAGCAAACTGCTGCGCAAGGCTCACAAGATGGGGGATATCCACAGCCTGCCCGAGTTCCGCCGCCAGAAGGAGCGGGCGGGACGGATTCGCTTCATCGAGCGGGATGAGGAAGCCCAGCTGTTCGCCGCCATAAAGAGACGCAGCGAGGACGCTTACCGGCTTTCGGTCTTTCTCGTCGACACCGGCTGTCGCCTCGGCGAGGCGCTGGGCTTGATCTGGAATGATATCCAGGAGCATCGCGTCAGCTTCTGGATCACCAAATCCGGCCGCAGCCGCACCATTCCACTCACTGCCCGGACCAAAGAGGTGATCAAGCTGCCGGTCACCGAGGGCCGTCGGCCCAAAGGTCCTTTCACCAAGCTCAGCCAGGCGCAGTTTCGCGCCATCTGGAACGATGCGAAGGCCGAGGTCGGTCTTGGCGCCGACGAACAGGTCGTGCCGCACATATTGCGCCACACCTGCGCCTCGCGTCTTGTCCAGGGCGGCATCGACATCAGGCGTGTGCAGATGTGGCTTGGCCACCAGACGCTTTCGATGACCATGCGTTACGCGCATCTTGCCACGAACGACCTCGACGGCTGCGTCGTCGTGCTGGAAACGCCTCGGTGCAATGGATCGGAGGCGGAAAGCCCTCTGTCTTCTGCGGAACCAAGGAGCGAGCCGGTCGCGGCGAAAGCCTCGTCCAAGGCGCCCCGGAAAAATTCGAAGTCCGCGTAAGCCAAATTCAAGTAAAAACCTCCAGGATCGAAGTCGATCCTGGAGGTTTTACTTTGAGCCGAATTGTTGTTCGGCCGTATCCAGAAAAGCGGCGATGGCGCCGGGCAGGCCGCCGGTCTCGAGGAAAGGCGCATGGCCCTGGTCCTCGACCGTGATCGTCTCGATACAAGGGTGACGCTTTCGCATCTGTTCGAGCGTCTCGGTGGACAGCAGCTTCGAATTGGCGCCGCGGATAGTGAGCATCGGCATGGCCGTCAGTGCCTCGAACTGTGGCCACAGTGCCGGCAACGGCTGGGTGAGATCGAGACCCGCCAGCGTGTCGACCAGCTTCGGGTCGAAATCCGGCACCAGCCCGTCATCCGTCTCTCGGTAGAGGGCCGATACCATGCGGTCCCAATCCGCCTCGGTCAGGGCTGGAAAGTCGCTGCCATGCGCGCCGCGCAGGGCGCCGACCGCCTCGGCATGGGTTTTCGGCTTTGGCGCGCGCTCGAGATAGGAGCGGATATGGGCGAGGCCGCCGGCCTCGACCACCGGGCCGATATCGTTGAGAACGATGGCCCTCAGGATGGTCGGTCGCATCGCGCCGAGCACATGAATGATCAGCCCGCCACGTGACGTGCCGATGAAGCCCGCTTCCTCGATATCAAGCGCCGCCAGCCCGGCGAGAACATCACCGGCCTCGACGCCGACATTGTAGTGGCCGATATCGGGGTCGTAGGCGGACTGCCCGCGCCCGCGATAGTCGAAGGCGACGATTTTGCGCGGATTTTTCGCTCGTCGCGACAGGTGCAGCGCCAGCTCATGAAAGTCGCGGCTATTGCGGGTGAGGCCGGGCAGGCAGACGACCGGCCAGCGTCCGGAGTTCGCTTCGCCGTAGATACGGGCGTGGAGTTGCAGCCCGTCCGGCGAAGCGTAGAAGAAGTCGGAAAAACCGCTCGACATTTGGACTCGATTCCTCGCCGTTGCCGGATCGTCCCGACTGCTACAGGCGAGGGCAGGTAGGGTCAAATCGACTTAGCCGTCGGCAGGACAGAGGGGGCGCGAAGGATCGCCAGCCTCTGGCTTAACCTGCCTTCCTTGGTTCAACTCCGCCCGTTCACCAGGTCGCCCACAATGTCGTATTTGCCGGAAATACGCATCTTGTAGACTTCGTAATTCTCCATCACGCGCTGGACGTAACTTCTTGTTTCCGTGTAGGGAATCCGTTCGATCCAGTCGACGACGGCGTCGATGTCCTTGCCGCGCGGGTCGCCGTATTTCGCCACCCACTGGGCGGCGCGGTTGGGGCCGGCATTGTAGCCGGCAAAGGTCAGCACGTAGGAGCCGTCGAAGCGGCCGAGCTGCTCGCCGAGGAAGGCGGCGCCCAGCGTCGCATTATAGCCGGCGTCGGTGGTCAGCCGCGCTTGCGAGAAAATCATTCCGGCCTTCTTTGCCAATTGCTTGGCGGTCCCCGGCATCAGCTGCAGCAGCCCGCGCGCGCCGGCGCTGGAGACGGCGCCGATGTTGAACTCGCTTTCCTGGCGGGCGATCGCATAGGCCAGCGCCTTGCCCGAGCCGGAAATGTTGGCGGTGTCGGGAATGACGCCGAGCGGATGCGACAGCGCGCCGACATCGATGCCGCGCGCGCCGGCGATCTTGCCGACTTTCAGCGCCAGGAAATGATTGCCCTGCTTTTCCGCCATCATGGCCAGCAGCGCCAGCTCTCCGGGACTGCTTAACTGTCCGGCGAGGTCGCGGTAAAGCGTGTCGGCATAGCGCTCATAGCCCGCCTCCTGCAGCCGCCTGATGGCGCTGACAGCTTCGCGGCCGGCGAAATTGCGGCGGTCGGTGGTATCAGGCGAGGGATAGGCGATGTTGAGCACCTGCCGGCCGACGCGCTCGCCGGCGAGTTGGCCGTAGAACGTCGTGCCATAGGCGGCGGCACGGGTGAAATGATCCTTCGCATTGCCGGGACCACCGACTTCGGCTGCACGGCCGAGCCAATAATAGGCGCGCGACAGCGATATCGGCCCCTGAGTGAGATCGGCGATCCGCGCGAAATGCTTGGCAGCGGTATTGGGGTCGTTGAGGCCGCGCAGCGCGTACCAGCCGGCATGGAACTCCGCATCCGCCGCATTGGCGGCACTTTCGGCGGCATGTGCTGCTACGATCCTGTAGGCGGTCTTCATGTCGCCCTGGTCGACCAGTTCGCGCGACAATACTCGACGCTCGGCCCACCAGGCATCCGGGTCGGCCAGCGCGTTGCGGTCGCTCGGCGCCTTCATCACCATTGCGACGGCGTCGGAAAGCTTGTCTTGCTTGCGCAGATATTGGGCTTGCGCAAAGAAATAGCCGGCCGAACGCTGCGCGGCGGGCACGGCCTTCAGCAGTTTGGCCGCGTTCTTGTCGCCCTTGGCCGCCGCCGCCCAGGCGTCGGCCAGTTGCTGGGCGTCGGCAAGGCCGGCGACGCGCAGCGCGGAATTGACCCGGTCGGCATAGAACATGCGCTCCATGCGGAAGCGGTGGTCGGCTGCGGGGATCAGCTTGCCGAATTCCTGGATGATGTCAGCTTCGTCCTTGGCTTCCAGTTTTTCGGTGCGCCAGAAAGGCGACAGCACCGAGCGCGCCGCCTTGACGTCGCCCCGCGACACATACGAGCGGGCGAGGATCACCACGCCCTCGACTGTTTGCGGCTGGCTGCCGCCGAATGCCTGCACCACGATCTCAGGCGCGGGGTTCTCGCGATAGAGCGCGCGCTCGCTGTTCTTGCGCAAGGCGATCATGCCCGGCCAGTTCGGCAACATCTTCGCAGCATCGGCGATGTCGCCGCTTGGCACCTTGTCGCCGCCATAGAGCGCGATCGCCCAGGCAAGGATGTGCCGGTCGAGCGACTTGACCGGCAGAGCCTCGCGCACTTGACGCGCTCCGGCAACGTCGTTTGCCGCCAGCGCGTCAAGGCCGCTCTTCAGCCTGGCGACGCTGGCGGATGGGGATCTCGTATCCTGCAGGCCCGTACCCTGCAGGTGGGGCATCGGAATGGCCGACGTGACCTGCACATCGATCTTGCCGGCGGCCACGCCGCTCGGCATCAGCAGGAGGATTGCGCCAAGCAGCGCAAAAAAATGAGGCTGCTTGGTCGGCATGGTCTTCATCATTTCCTGTCTACACATTACCAACAGGCACAGATCAACTGAAGCCTAGTTGGCTGCTATGAAGAGGCCGTAAACAAAGCGCTACCAAGGTCGTTCAAATTGCGCTTGCTGGCACTACTGCCATGCTTGCCGCGCAACGGTGTCGAGACTATGGTGCGCCGCTTCGCTTTCGGCTAGAAGGCGCGCACGACAAACCCGAGAAGTCAAAACCCGAGAAGTCCCAAGGAGTTGGACGACATGCTGAGAGGCTCGCTTACCGCGCTCGTGACACCGTTCGAAAAGAGCGGTCGTTTCGACGAGAAAGCCTTTCGCGCCCTCGTTGCCTGGCAGATCGCCGAAGGCACGACCGGTTTGGTTCCTGTCGGCACGACAGGCGAGTCGCCGACCCTGTCGCATGACGAGCACCGCCACGTCGTCAAGGTGTGCATCGAGGTGGCCAAAGGCCGCGCTCCGGTCGTCGCCGGCGCCGGCTCCAACAACACCGAAGAGGCGGTTGGCCTGGTGCAATATGCCGAGAAGGCGGGCGCCGACGCGGCACTGGTCGTCACGCCTTATTACAACAGGCCGACGCAGCGCGGCCTCTATGAACATTTCGCCGCCGTCGCCAGGGCGACCAGTCTGCCGATCATCATCTACAACATCCCGCCGCGCTCGGTGATCGACATGATGCCCGAGACGATGGGCCGGTTGGCTCACGACTTCAAGAATATCGTCGGCGTCAAGGACGCCACCGGCAAGGTCGAGCGGGTTTCCGAGCAGCGTGCGACCTGTGGCAAGGATTTCATCCAGCTTTCGGGCGAGGATGCCTCGGCGCTCGGCTTCAACGCCCATGGCGGCGTCGGTTGCATCTCGGTGACGTCGAATGTCGCACCTAGGCTGTGCGCCGAATTCCAGGAGGCGACGCTTTCCGGCGACGGCGCCAAGGCGCTGGATTTGCAGGACCGCCTGCTGCCGCTGCACAAGGCGATCTTCATTGAACCCGGCGTGTCCGGCGCGAAATATGCGCTGTCGAAGCTCGGCAAGGTCGAGAACGTGCTGCGCTCACCGCTGGTCACCGTCGAGCAGTCGACCGCCGAAAAGATCGATGCGGCCATGAAGCACGCCGGCTTGATTAATTAGCGAGCCCGTTTGGAAATTCTACTCCTGCGGCCATCTGAAGGCGTCACCTGCGCTTCCGGTGCTCACGTACTATATGTACGCTCCGCTCCGGGTCTCGCATGGCCCCGAAAGCGTTCGCTTTCGGAAAAGGACCATGCGCAAAGTCAGACTTCTAGAGCGTCCTTTGCGCGTTTGAAAAACGCGCGGCGCTCTAGTGCCACCATCATCTGACTCGCAGGAGCGAGTTTCGAAACGGACTCTAGACGTCATGAATCAAGTCAGAAAAGCCGATCCCAACAACAAGACCGTTGCGGAAAACCGCAAGGCACGGTTTTCCTATGAGGTGCTCGACACGATCGAGGCCGGCCTGGTGCTGACCGGCACCGAGGTGAAGTCGCTGCGCCAGGGCCAGGCCAACATCCAGGACAGTTACGCCTCGGTCGAGGGCGGTGAGATCTGGCTGATCAACTCCTATTTGCCAGAATATCTGCAGGCCAACCGCTTCAACCACGAGCCACGCCGGCGCCGCAAGCTGCTGCTCAACAAACGCGAGATGGCCAAGCTGTCGCAGAGCGTCGATCGCGAAGGCATGACGCTGGTGCCGCTAAAAATCTACTTCAACGACCAGGGCCGGGCCAAAGTGCTGCTCGCCGTTGGTCGCGGCAAGAAACTGCACGACAAGCGCGAGACCGAAAAGCAGCGCGACTGGTCGCGCGAGAAAGGCCGGTTGCTGAAGGAGCGTGGGTAGGCTGGGAACCACTCTTTTGAAGAACCGGATCGTTCTTTGGGGTGCGGCCAGCCTGATCCTCGTGTGCGTCGTCGCGGCCGTCGGCTATTTCTACTTCCAGACGTTTTCTCCGGACCGAAGCAAATATCCGGTCAGAGGTATCGACGTTTCCCATCATCAGCGGCAGATCGACTGGCGCCGTGTTGCCGCCGACGATGTCGCCTTCGCCGTCATCAAGGCGACCGAGGGCGGCGACCATGTCGACGACGCCTTCGCCGCCAATCTGCGTGAGGCGCGTGCGGCCGGGCTGGCGGTCGGTGCCTACCATTTCTTCACCTTCTGCAGGCCTGGCGCCGATCAGGCGCGCAATTTCATCTCCGTCGTGCCGCGCGATCAATCGCTGCTGCCGCCGGTGGTGGACATAGAATTTGTCGGCAATTGTCCGCGGCGGCCATCGCCCGAAGAATTGAATGTCGAACTCTCGGCTTTCCTGCGCCCTGTCGAGGCAGCTTTCGGCAAGACAGCGATCCTCTATGTGACCGACGAGGCTGCGCGGGTCTATGCCGGTCAGATCGTCGGCCGACCGCACTGGGTTCGTTCGCTGGCGCTGTGGCCAGGTCATGACGACTGGATCTATTGGCAGTACCACGACAGGGGTCGCGTCGACGGCATCAGTGGCGATGTCGATCTGAATGTCCTTCAGGGCGGGCAGGAGAAATTGGCCGAGCTGTTTGCGCCACCGCCCGAATCTATCTCTCCAGAAACGCGGCTATATCACTGAACACGTTGACGAACATCGTTTCCGTCAGCACGCCGGTGTTGGTGTTGTAGCGCGAGCAATGATAGCTGGAGAACAGCGTGACGCCATTGGTTTGCTGCTGTCCGCCGTGGCGGAAGGGATAAGCGGCAACACGCCCACCCAGCGCCCGCACGGTCGACTGGTGCGCGATCGAGCCCAGCGCCAGCACGGCGCGCAGGTTTTTAAACCGCGCGATCGTCGGCACCAGGAACGTCCGGCAGGTGGCAATCTCGGCGCCGACCGGCTTGTTGTCCGGTGGCACGCAGCGCACCGCATTGGTGATCGCCGTGCCGACAAGCTCCAGCCCGTCATCGGGCCGCGCCTTGAATTGGCCGCGCGCAAAGCCGTGCGCGATCAGCGTGTTGTAGAGCAGGTCGCCGGCGTAGTCGCCGGTGAAGGGACGCCCCGTCCTGTTCGCCCCACGCAGGCCTGGCGCCAGCCCGACGATCAACAGTTTAACGGCATCCTCGCCCTCGGGCGGCAGGAAGGTCGGCACCGGCGCATTGAACCAGGACGGCTCGCGCTGCCGCCATTGCGCGATAAAATCATGCAGCCGCGGGCAGAGCGGGCAGTCGCGATCAGGCTCGGGGGATGCGACCAAGGGAGCGGTCAAGACCGCCGCCGTCAATAGTCGTCCTCGTCGACTTCGGCCGGCTCGGGCCGGCGCACCGGCCGCTCGGACGGATCGCGGCCGACCTCGCTCTTCAGCGTCATCAGGTCGATGAAATGGTCCGCCTGGCGGCGCAGATCGTCGGAAATCATCGGCGGCTGTGAAGCCATGGTGGAGACGATCGAGACCTTGCGCCCGCGCCGCTGCAGCGCCTCGACCAGCGTGCGGAAATCGCCGTCGCCGGAAAAGATGACATAGTGGTCGACGACATCGGCAAGTTCCAGCGCATCGACCGTCAGCTCGATGTCCATATTGCCCTTGATCTTGCGGCGGCCGGTCGAGTCGGTGAACTCCTTGGCCGGCTTGGTCACCACCTTGAAGCCGTTATAGTCGAGCCAGTCGATCAGCGGCCGGATCGAGGAATATTCCTGATCCTCGACCAGCGCGGTGTAGTAGTAAGCACGCAGCAGGTAGCCGCGCTTCTGGAAGCTCGACAAAAGCTTGCGGTAGTCGATGTCGAAGCCGAGCGCGCGCGACGTGGCGTAAAGATTGGCTCCGTCGATGAAAAGAGCGATTTTTTCACGAGGGTCGAACATGGAAAATATTCCTTTTCGAAAATAAGCGGCCGTCTAAATGCGCGTGACTATCGGTCGGCTTGAAATAACCGGCTGACCTTCGTCATTCGAGATAACGCCGGTTTTACGGCAATCCAAGGATATGATGCTGCATAGCAAGCAATTGTGATCGGTGCCGTATCGTCGCAGGCGACGCGCGCCCAGACCACGCCTTGGCCGGCCCCGGACTTGACCCGGACCTGGCCCCGGACTGATATTGCCAAAAAGCTTGTATTTTGGCGGCGTTCAGGTTATGGACCGCGCCTGTTTTCCATTAAATCCAGGCATGAAAGGGGCAGCTCATGGCCCGCGTAACCGTTGAAGATTGCATCGACAAGGTCGACAACCGCTTCGAGCTCGTGCTCCTGGCCGGCCACCGTGCCCGTCAGATCAGCCAGGGCGCGCAGATCACCGTTCCTCGCGACAACGACAAGAATCCGGTCATCGCGCTGCGCGAGATCGCCGAAGAGACGCTGTCGCCCGACGATCTCAAGGAAGACCTGATCCACTCGCTGCAGAAGCATGTCGAGGTCGATGAGCCGGAAGCCGATGGCGAGGCGATCGCCGACCAGACCGGTGCCGCCGCTGTGGCTACCGATGCCGACGACACCGAGGACAACATCACCTTCGACCGCATGACCGAGGAAGACCTCCTGGCCGGCATCGAAGGTCTGGTACCGCCGGAAAAAAGCGACGATTATTAATCTTCGCAACGACTGCCGACACTTTCGCGTCGGCGGTTTCGTGGTTATCTATGACATGCGCCGTACGCCAGTGCGGCGCATGATTCATTTCAGCACTGCGAGATCCCGCCCATGATGCGTCAGTATGAGCTTGTCGAGCGCGTCCAGCGCTACAAGCCTGACGTCAACGAGGCGCTGCTCAACAAGGCCTATGTCTACGCCATGCAGAAGCATGGCCACCAGAAGCGTGCCTCCGGCGACCCTTATTTCTCGCATCCGCTCGAAGTCGCCGCCATCCTCACCGAAATGCACATGGATGAGGCGACCATCGCGGTTGCGCTGCTGCACGACACGATCGAGGACACCACGGCGACCAGGGCCGAGATCGACGAGCTGTTCGGTCCGGAAATGGGCAAGCTGGTCGAAGGCCTGACCAAGCTGAAGAAACTCGACCTCGTCTCCAAGAAGGCCGAGCAGGCGGAAAACCTGCGCAAGCTCTTGCTGGCGATCTCGGAAGACGTTCGCGTGCTGCTGGTCAAGCTTGCCGACCGCTTGCACAACATGCGCACGCTCGACCATGTGCCTGAAGCCAAGCGCCTGCGCATCGCCGAGGAAACGATGGATATCTATGCGCCGCTGGCCGGGCGCATGGGCATGCAAGGCATGCGCGAGGAACTCGAGGAGATCGCCTTCCGCTTCATCAATCCGGAAGCCTACCGCGCTGTCACCGCGCGGCTCGCCGAAATCTTCGAGCGCAACAAGGATGTGCTGTCCGAGATCGAGAAGGCGCTGTCCGCGCTGTTCGAGAAATATGCGATCAAGGCCGAGGTCAAGAGCCGCCAGAAGAAGCCGTGGTCGGTGTTCCGCAAGATGGAAGCCAAGGCGCTGTCCTTCGAGCAACTGTCCGACATTTTCGGCTTTCGCGTCGTCGTCGATACCGTCGAGGACTGCTACCGGGCGCTCGGCGCCATCCATACGACATGGTCGATGGTGCCAGGCCGCTTCAAGGACTACATCTCGACGCCGAAGCAGAACGACTACCGTTCGATCCACACCACCATCGTCGGGCCGTCGCGCCAGCGCGTCGAGCTGCAGATCCGCACCTACCAGATGAACAAGATCGCCGAATATGGCGTTGCCGCGCATTCGATCTACAAGGACAGCGGCGGCAAGGTGAACGGCACCGCCCATGCGATCTCGAAGGAGACCAACGCCTATGCCTGGCTGCGGCGCACCATCGAGCAGCTTGCCGAAGGCGACAATCCCGAGGACTTCCTCGAAAACACCAAGCTGGAACTGTTCCAAGACCAGGTATTCTGCTTCACGCCCAAGGGCATGCTGATCGCGCTGCCGCGCGGCGCCACGCCGATCGATTTCGCCTACGCCGTGCACACCGATGTTGGCGACACCTGCGTCGGTGCCAAGGTAAACGGCCGCATCATGCCGCTGATGACCGAACTGAAGAATGGCGACGAGGTCGAGATCATCCGTTCCAAGGCGCAGGTGCCGCCGGCGGCGTGGGAATCGGTCGTCGTCACCGGCAAGGCGCGCTCGGCGATCCGCCGCGCCACCAAGAATGCCATCCGCAAGCAATATTCGGGTCTCGGCATCCGCATACTGGAACGCGCCTTCGAGCGGTCCGGGAAGACCTTTACCAAGGAGAGCCTGAAGTCGGTGCTGCATCGGCTGGCGCGCAAGGACACCGAGGATGTGCTGGCTTCGGTCGGCCGCGGCGAACTTGCTTCCACCGATGTCATGAAAGCGGTGTTTCCCGACTACAAGGACGAGCGCGTCACGCTGGCCGCGCCCAAGCAGCGCGAGGAGGGCTGGTCGAAGATCCGCAACGCCGCCGGAATGCTGTTCCAGATTCCGGGACGCGCGGCACGCAAGGATAAGGACCAGCCAAGGGACGGCGCCGTGCCGATCCGTGGCGTGCGCGGCGACCTGCCGGTGCGCTTCGCGCCGGAAGGTGCTGTGCCCGGCGACCGCATCGTCGGCATCGTGCAGCCGGGAACCGGCATCACGATCTATCCGATCCAGTCGCCGGCGCTGCAGGCTTTCGACGACCAGCCCGAACGATGGATCGACGTGCGCTGGGACATAGACGAGCGCACCAAGGAGCGGTTTCCGGCGCGCGTCTCGGTCACCGCCATCAACGCGCCGGGCTCGCTGGCCGACATCGCGCAGGTCGTTGCATCCAACGATGCCAACATCCATACATTGTCGATGGTGCGCACCGCGCCTGATTTCACTGAAATGCTGATTGATCTCGAAGTCTGGGATCTGAAGCACCTGAACCGGCTGCTGTCGCAGCTCAAGGACAATTCGAGCGTCAGCGATGCAAGGCGCGTGAACGGCTAAAAATCACTAGCGTGCTGGAGACAAGCGTGTTGGAGACAGGGCAGAGATGAACACCGACGAAGTGCTGGGCATTTTCCGTGAAGCCGGTGCCGTTTTGGAAGGGCATTTCATCCTGACGTCGGGTTTGCGAAGCCCGGTCTTCCTGCAGAAGGCACGGGTCTTCATGCATGCCGACAAGACCGAGCGCCTGTGCAAGGCGCTGGCCGAAAAGATCCGCGCAGCTGTGTCCGGCAAGATCGACTATGTCGTCGGCCCGGCGATCGGCGGGCTGATCCCGGCCTACGAGACTTCGCGCCATCTTGGCGCACCGGCGATCTGGGTCGAGCGGGAAGGGGGCGAGTTCAGGCTCCGCCGCTTCGAGATCGCCAAGGGTTCGCGCGTCGTCATCGTCGAGGACATCGTCACCACCGGACTGTCGATCCGCGAGACCATCGATTGCCTGCGCGCGCTTGGCGCCGAGGTCGTTGCCGCCGCCTGCATCATCGACCGCTCGGCCGGCAAGACCGATGTCGGCGTGCCGTTGATAGCGCTCGCCGAATATGAGGTTCCGGCCTATCCAGCCGATAGCCTGCCGCCCGAGCTCGCCGCCATTCCGGCGATCAAGCCGGGCAGCCGCAACATATAACGGAGGCGCTGCCGTGATCGCCGGCATCGATCATTTCGTGCTGACGGTTCGCTCCGTCGATGACACCTGCGCCTTTTATCAGCGCGTGCTCGGGTTCAGGCGTCTCGACACACCGAACCTGCCGACGGCACTGCTTTTCGGAACGCAGAAGATCAACGTGCATGAGGTAGGGCGCACCTTCGAGCCCAAGGCGAAAGCGCCGACTCCGGGCACCGCAGATTTCTGCCTGGTCGCCGCCCGTCCGCTCGCCGAGATATGCGCCAGTCTGGAGGCCAATGGCGTTGCCGTCGAAGTCGGGCCGGTCGAGCGGATCGGCGCCCGTGGCCCGATGATGTCGGTCTATTTCCGCGACCCGGACGGCAACCTCGTCGAGGTCAGCGACTATGGGCTGTAGATAGCTTGCGGGTTGCTGCTGATCTCCGCGCCGAACTCGCCTCCTCAAATCCGCCGCGATTGTACTGTGTTCGAAACGGCGAAACGCCGGCGCCGCAAGGTCGCTGCAAGCGGGCGCCCGACGAGTTCCGGTTGTTCTGCGGCCGGCGTATCGCTATATCAAGGTCGTTGTTGCCTTTCGACGGCCGCAAAGCGCAAGATGTGGCTGTCACGCCCGGCCCGGGATGGTCAGAGCGGCAGCTTTGGATATCAGGACAGGAACAGAGTGCTTTTTCGACGCCGCAATCCTGATGGTTTTCTCGAGCGGGTGCGTACCTATCTGTGGCCACGCCGCTCTTTCTCGCGTTCGCTGCGATACTTTTCCAAGCGCATCCTGCGGCTGAAGGCCACTCCGCACGCCGTGGCCGCCGGTGTCGCGGCGGGCGTGTTCGCATCATTCTTTCCGCTCGGCTTTCACTTCATCATCGCCTTTGCCGTCTCTTGGCTAATCGCCGGGAATCTGGTCGCGGCAGCGCTCGGCACGGTTGTCGGCAATCCGCTGACCTTCCCGCTGCTGTGGGGCGCGTCGTGGGAGACCGGCAAGCTGGTCCTGCACGAGCGCCTGCCGGCGCATGGGCCGCCCGCGCATCTCGGCGAGATGCTGCACAATCTTTCGTTTTCGCAATTGTGGGGACCGGTGCTGAAACCGATGACCGTCGGCGCCGTGCCGCTTGGCCTGATCTTCGGCCTCTTGTTCTACGGCATCACGCGCTGGGGCATGGCCACCTTCCGCGAACAGCGGCGCATGCGCCTGGCGGACAGAGCTGGAACGGCCGGACGGGAAGTTCCTGCCGAATGATCATTGGCATCGGCAGCGACCTGATCGATATCAGACGCATCGAAAAATCGCTGGAGCGCCATGGCCAGCGCTTCATTCAGCGCATCTACACCGAGGTCGAACAGGCCCGCTCCGAAAGTCGCGGCGCCCGCGCCGCCTCCTATGCCAAGCGTTTCGCCGCCAAGGAAGCCTGCGCCAAGGCGCTGGGCACCGGTATGGCGCAAGGTGTTTTCTGGCGCGATATGGGCGTCGTCAACCTGGCCAGTGGCAAGCCGACCATGGCACTGACCGGCGGGGCGGCGGCGCAACTGGACAAAATCCTGCCTGAACGGCACAGGGCGGCAATCCATCTCACCATCACCGACGACTTTCCGCTTGCTCAAGCCTTTGTGATCATCGAGGCGTTGCCCGTCGAAGAAGCGCCATATTGATTGCATCTGACCACCGGCATGACGTTGCCCAGCGCGCGCCGAGCCCCTATACCAACCAACGCATAATCGAGGACGACATGAGCGTGGCTGAAAAATCCCAGAAGAAATCCGGCGGGCTTGGCGAAACCGTCAGCGTCATCGTCCAGGCGCTTTTGCTCGCTCTGGTCATCCGCACGCTCCTTTTTCAGCCATTTTCTATCCCGTCCGGGTCGATGCGGCCGACCTTGCTCGAAGGCGACTATCTCTTCGTCACCAAATGGTCCTATGGCTTCTCCCGCTATTCGCTGCCGTTCGGGCCGGACCTCTTTTCGGGCCGCATCTGGGGCGCCGAGCCGAAGCGCGGCGACGTGGCGGTGTTCAAGTTCCCGCCGGACCCCTCCGTCGACTACATCAAGCGCGTCGTCGGCCTGCCGGGGGACAAGATCCAGGTCAAGGCCGGCCAGCTCTTCATCAACGGCGTTGGCGTGCCGCGCCAGAAGGTCGGGCAGATCGACAATCGCGACATCACCGAGGAGAGCGGGCCGGTCGACGTCTATCGTGAGACTTTGCCGAACGGCGTCAGCTATGACACGCTCGACCTGACGCCGAACTCGATCGGCGACAACACCCGCGAATTCGACGTGCCGCCCGGCCACTATTTTATGATGGGCGACAACAGGGACAATTCGTCGGACAGCCGCTTCACCGTCGGTTTTGTGCCCGACGAGAACCTGGTCGGCCGCGCCAACCTCATCTTCTTCTCGATCGGTGGCAGCGCCAGCCCGCTCGAAATCTGGAAATGGCCGTCGCTGATGCGCGCGTCGCGCCTGCTCCATTTCGTCAATTAGGATCATGGCCGCGACAAAACGGTTGACCGCGGACGCGCTCGCCAAAGCGCTCATGGAGCGCACAGGCCACGCCTTTGCCGACCACCAGCGCTTGCAGCGTGCGCTGACCCATGCCAGCGCCCGCAGCAGCCATGCCGGCATCGACTATGAGCGTTTCGAATTCCTGGGTGACCGCGTCCTCGGCCTGGTCGTCGCCGACATGCTGCTGGCGGCGTATCCGGACGCTGCCGAGGGTGAGCTTTCGCTCAGGCTCAATGCGCTGGTCAATGCCGAGGCGCTGGCGGAGATCGCCGAGGAGATCGGCCTGCCGGAGCTGATCCGTGCCGGCTCGGACGTGCGCGGCCTCGACGGACGCAAGCGCGTCAATCTACGCGCCGATGCGCTGGAATCGCTGATCGCCGTGCTCTATCTCGACGGCGGGCTGGAGGCAGCCAGCGCCTTCATCCACAAATACTGGCGGCCGCGCTCGCAGGCCATCGGTGCCGCCCGCCGCGATGCCAAGACCGAACTGCAGGAATGGGCGCATCAGGCGGCAGGCGCCGTGCCGGTCTACATAATTGACAGCCGCGAGGGACCGGACCACGATCCGCTGTTCACCATCAGCGTCAAGGTCGGCGCCTATCCGCCGGCGACCGGCAGTGGGCGCTCCAAGCGCGAGGCCGAGCAGGCCGCCGCCACCGCACTGCTGTTGCGCGAAGGCATCTGGCTAAATAAGGGGAGCGCGGCATGACCGCCACCGACGACGTCCCGCCGGCAACAGAAGCCGCCGTCACACACTCCGGCTTCGTCGCGCTGATCGGCGCGCCCAATGCGGGAAAATCGACGCTGGTCAACCAGCTGGTCGGCGCCAAGGTGTCGATCGTCACCCACAAGGTGCAGACGACGCGCGCCATCGTGCGCGGCATCGCCATCCACAACAACGCACAGATAGTTTTCGTCGACACGCCGGGCATTTTCAAGCCGAAGCGGCGATTGGACACGGCAATGGTGACGACCGCCTGGGGCGGCGCCAAGGACGCCGATATCGTGCTGTTGCTGATCGACGCCGAGCGCGGCATCAGGGGCGACGCCGACGCCATCCTCGAACGGCTGAAGGATGTCCGCCAGCCGATGGTGCTGATCCTCAACAAGGTCGACCGGGTCAAGCCCGAGGCGCTGCTGGCCCTGTCCGCGGCAGCCAACGAAAAGGTGCCCTTCAAGCGCACCTTCATGGTCTCGGCGCTAACTGGGTCGGGCTGCAAGGACCTGCTCGACTATCTCTCGGAAACCCTGCCTGCCGGCCCCTGGTATTACCCGGAAGACCAGATCTCCGATCTGCCGATGCGACAGCTGGCGGCCGAGATCACCCGCGAAAAGCTCTATCTCAGGCTGCATCAGGAACTGCCCTATTCTTCCCACATCGAAACCGAGAAATGGGAAGAGAAGAAGGACGGCTCGGTGCGCATCGACCAGACCATCTATGTCGAGCGTGACAGCCAGAAGAAGATCGTCCTCGGCCACAAGGGCGAGACGATCCGTGCCATCGGCCAGGCGGCACGCATGGAGATATCAGGTATCCTCGAACAGAAGGTGCACCTTTTCCTGTTCGTCAAGGTGCGCGAGAACTGGGGCGACGACCCCGAGCGCTACCGCGAGATGGGGCTGGAGTTTCCGCATTAGAGCATGTTCCCGAAAAGTGGGAACCGGTTTTCGAAAAAGATCATGCTCAAGCAAGAAGTCACTATCGACACAGCTCTGGTGAGCCGGCTGGTCGCCACCCAATTTCCCCGCTGGAAGGATCTTGCCGTCAGGCCGGTTGCATCAGGCGGATGGGACAACAGGACCTTTCATCTCGGAGACGATATGCTCGTGAGGCTGCCGAGCGCGGCGGCCTATTCCTTGCAAGTGGAAAAGGAACATCGCTGGTTGCCAAGGCTTGCGCCTCTTCTGCCGCTGCCTGTCCCGGTTCCCCTGGCGATGGGAACCCCGGCCGACAACTATCCCTGGCATTGGTCCGTCTACCGCTGGATCGAAGGCCGCAATTCGCGGCCAGCCTGGCCCAGTTCCTGGTCGCCCTGCAACGGATCGATCCCGCCGGCGGACCGGCGCCAGGGCAGCACAACTTTTTTCGAGGCGGACCACTGAGCGTCTATGACGGTGAAACCCGGCAAGCCATTGCAGCCCTCGGCGGCAAGATCGACATACGTGCCGCGAGCAAGGTGTGGGAAGCGGCGCTTGCCGCGACTTGGCACGGCGCGCCCGTCTGGTTCCACGGTGACGTCAGTTGGGGAAACCTGTTGGTCAGGCAAGGCAGCTTGAGCGCCGTGATCGACTTCGGGACTTCCGGCGTGGGCGATCCCTCGTGCGATTTGGCGATTGCGTGGACACTATTCGAAGGGAAAAGCCGAGAGGTGTTTCGCGCGGGTCTTCAGGCCGATGAGGCAACCTGGGCGCGAGGCCGTGGTTGGGCGCTATGGAAAGCGCTGATCACGGTCGCTGGACATATAGACATCAATCCAGTCGAAGTTGAAAAGTCGCGACGCGTGATCGATGAAGTGCTTGCCGACCACCAGCGCGCGGACGGCTGAAAGCCTAATCTTGATTTCGCCACCGAAGCGGTGACAAGCTCCGTTCATGGAATGGCGCGACGAGGGAATCATTCTCGGCACCCGCAAGCATGGCGAAACCAGTGCCATTCTTGAGGTCATGACGCGTGCGCATGGCCGCCACCTCGGCCTCGTGCGCGGTGGCCGCTCGCGCAAGCAACAGCCCGTTCTGCAGCCCGGCAACCGTGTCGACCTTTTGTGGCGGGCGCGGCTTGACGAGCATCTCGGCACCTTCCAGGCCGAGGCCATCGAGATGAATGCCGCCCGTCTCATCGACAGCGCCGTCGCCATCTATGGGCTGCAGACCATGGCCGCGCATCTGCGCCTATTGCCCGAGCGCGACGCCCATGGCGGCCTCTACGAGACGCTGGCCGTGATGATCGCCCACCTCGACGATGCGGATGTCGCCGGCGAGCTGGTGGCGCGCTTCGAGCTGCTGGTTCTCGACGAGCTCGGTTTCGGCCTCGATCTCAGCCAGTGTGCCGCGACCGGCACCAGGCAGAACCTTGCCTATGTCTCGCCGAAATCCGGGCGTGCCGTGTCGCGCGCGGCAGGCGCGCCATGGCGCGATAAGATGCTGGTGCTCCCCGCCTTCCTGCAGCGCGGCTCCGGCCTGCGCGCCGATCCGGCGGCGATCGAGGACGCCTTCCGACTGACCGGCTTCTTTTTTACCCGCCATGTCTACGAGCCGCGCGGCATAGAGGCTCCCGGCGCCCGCGCCGGCTTCCTCGCCGCCTTGCGCAAGCACCACGCGCCCGGCAAGACCCTGATCGAAGAACCCGCCGCCGGAGAAATCACCAGATGAGCGAAGTGGAGCTCTATCCCGGCCGGGTCTCGCCGCTCGGCCTCGGCACCATTCCGCACGGCGACATTCTCGAGTATACCGGCCTGGAATTGCTCCAGCGCATCATCGACAACAAATACCCGGCGCCGCCGATTTCCTTCCAGCTCAGTTTCGACCTGACCGAAGTGTCGGAAGGACGTGCGGTGTTCCGCGGCATGCCGAACGAGCGCTATCTCAACCCGCTGGGTGGGGTGCATGGCGGCTGGGCCGCGACGCTGCTGGATTCGGCTCTTGCCTGTGCGGTGCAAACGCTGCTCGACAAGGGCGAGGCCTATACGACGGCGGAGTTCAAGGTGAACCTGACACGGCCGATCACGCCGAGGACCGGCGAAGTGGTGTGCGAGGGCAGGGTGGTGCACAAGGGCCGCACCCTAGCGGTCTCGGAAGCGACGCTGAAGGATGCCAACGGCAAGCTGCTGGCTTTCGGCACCGAAACATGCTCGATCTTTCCGGCCGCCAATCTGGCGGCGCGCTGACCCGGCCGGCCGTCTGGCCGCCGCATTTGTCAGTAATTACTGGCCTGGTTTGGGGGAACCGCCATGTTCGAAAGCCTGATCGGCCTAGTCGCGATCATCGCGCTGTTCGTCATTATCTCGCGCCAGCAGAGCCGCATCGGCCTGATCGAGCGCGAGCTTGGTGCGCTGCGCAGCCTCGTGCTTTCGGGCGCGCATGTGGCCCCGCCGCAGCCCAAGCCGGTAGAACAGGCCGCAAACGACAGCAAGCCAGCGGGCGCGGCAGTTGCGGCAGTGACCGACATTGCCCCGCCATCGGCGGGCGAGGCTGAGGGAAAGCCGTCCACAGAGGTTGAAGCCGGCGAGACTGCATCCGGACCGTGGGCTGCGGGCGAAGCGGCGCCGGCTGGATCTGCACCTGCGCAACCGGCCGCAGCGACGGCGAAAGCGGCTCAAAAACCCGACATTGAAACGGCGCTCGGCACCCGCTGGGCAGTCTGGGTCGGCGGCATCGCGCTGGCGCTGGGTGGCTTGTTCCTGATCCGCTACACCATTGAGGCGGGTATCTTCGGTCCCGGCGTGCGGCTGAGCATGGCAGCAATGCTCGGGCTGGTGCTGGTTGCCGTCGGCGAGTTCATCCGCCGTACCGGCTTCAGGGTGCCGGTGCAGGGCGTCGCCGGCGCCTACATTCCGGCGATCCTGACAGCGGCCGGTGCTTTCATCCTGTTCGGCACGGTTTATGCCGCGCATGGCGTTTACGGCTTCATCGGGCCGGCGCTTGCTTTCACGCTGCTCGGCGCCATCGGTGTGGCGACCATCGCAGCCGCCCTCATCCACGGCCAGGCGCTGGCCGGCATCGGCCTGCTCGGCGCGGTGGTGACGCCGATGTTGGTCGCTTCGCAGGCGCCCAATCCCTGGGCGCTGTTCGGCTATCTCGCGATCGTGCTAGCCGCCACCAGCGTCATCGCCCGCCTGCGCGACTGGAAATTGTTGATGGCGGCAGCGTTCGTCGGCACTGGCCTCTGGACCGTTCTCTACATGACCGATGCGCCGGGCGCCAACCTGCCTGTCATCCTCTTTATCAATGCGGTGACCTTGGCCGTGCTTGCCTTCGTCTGGCTCGGCCGTCGCGGTGGCGAAGCTGAACCCGCGGGGGGCTTCGACTGGCCGTCGATCGCACCGGGCTTCTTCGTCGGCCTTTCGGCGATGGCGCTGTTCGTCGACCCGGCATACGCTGCCAGCGATGCTCTGCCGGGAGCAGCCCTTATCACAGCCCTGGTCGCGGTGGCGCTCTATAGGCCGCTGGCGCTGGCGCTTCTGCATGCCGCAGGGCTGGCGACGGTGCTGGTCTATCTCGGCATCATTCCGCCAACCTCGATTGCTTCAGACCTTTCCGGCGGCCTGGGTGTCGATGGTCTGACGGCGGCAATATCCGATACGCTGATGCTCAGGATCGGCATCGCACTCGGGCTTGTCTTCATCGGTGCCGGCTTCTGGGCGGCGCGCAGATTTGCAGCATCGGCTCACATCCGCGCCGCCTCATGGGCGGCATGGGGCGTTATCGCACCGCTGGTCATTTTGTTGGCGCTCTGGTTCACTTTCGGCAATCTCGACCGCGATCTTGCCTACGCGGCGGTAGCAGCCCTTCTGGTCGTGGTCTTCGCCGTCGGCGGCGAGTGGATCGCGCGCGGTGAAGAGCCGCCGCTGCAGGGCGGGGCGGCCGTCTCGTTCGCGCTTGGCGGAGCAGCAGTCGCCGCCTTGCTGATGCTCTACATGGCCTTCGGATCCGGCTGGACCACCATCCTTCTGGGTGCCGCGGCCATCTTGCCGGCACTGGCCACCCGCTGGCGCGCCTATCCGGTGCTCGGCTGGATTTCGGTTGGCGCGGTCATCGCGGTGCTCGGCCGTGTCGCCTTCGATCCGACAATCGTCGGCGCCGAATTCCTGTCGACGACGCCGGTGTTCAACTGGCTGCTGCCGGGATACGGCGTGCCGGCGCTCGCCTTCGGCTTTGCCGCCTGGCAACTCGCTCGCACCACCAATGGCCAGCCGCGCCTTGCCATGGAAGCGGGCGCCGCGCTGTTTGCGCTGCTCACAGTTGCCATTCTGGTGCGCCATGCCATGCATGGCGGCGTCATCGACACAGGGGCTGCGACGCTCGCCGAACAGGCGATCTACACGTTGATCGCCATCGGCGCCGGCGCCATCCTGGTCGCCATCGACATGCGCTCGCCAAGCTCGGTGCTGCGCTATGGTTCGCTTGCCGCGGGCGTGGTCTCGGTCGCCTTCATCGTCGTCCAGCATTTCCTGGCGCTGAACCCGCTGTTCACTGACGAATCGACCGGCCGAATCCCTGTGTTCAACCTCCTGTTCCTCGCCTATCTCTTGCCGGCGTTCGCTGCCGGTGGCCTCGCGCTCTATACCAGAGACAAGCGGCCGAAATGGTACGCCGCGATGCTGGCTCTGGTGGCGGCTCTGCTTGCATTCACCTATGCGACGCTGTCGGTGAGGCGACTGTTCAAGGGCGAGTTCATCGGCCTGTGGAGCGGCCTCGGCCAGCTCGAAACCTACACCTATTCCGCACTGTGGCTGATCATCGGCGTGGCGCTGCTCACCGCCGGCGTCTGGCTGAAGTCGCAGGTGCTGCGCGTCGCGTCGGCCGCGCTGATCTCGGTCGCCGTGCTGAAAGTCTTCCTCTTCGACATGTCGGAGCTCGAAGGCGTGCTGAGGGCGCTGTCCTTTATCGGCCTCGGCGCGGTCCTGATCGGTATCGGCCTGTTCTACCAGCGGCTGCTGACGCGCGCGGCCAAATCCGAACCCGGATAGTATTCAGGCAAGATCGGTCTGCAAGAAACCATTGCCCTTGTAGAGCAGGGGTACCCGGTAGGCCTTGGCACATGCATAGCTGAAGCAGTCGCCGAAGTTCAGCTTGGCGGGATGGCCGACATATCGACCGTAGTCGCGGGCGGCTTTGACTGCGAGTTCGCGAATGGCGGTATCCAGCGGAACTTCCACGGCCTTGAGTTCGGCCAGGAAGCCAATGACAATCGTTTGGCATTGATCGATCAGAGCAGGCGGTGTCGGAGCTTGATCGCCACTTTCAGCTACAGATTTTCTGCGGGCTATCCCCAGGATCGCTTCAAACGCGGAACTCGGCGAGAAATAAAGCGTCTCGGCGGTTTCAATCCTTCTCAGCAGACGATCCGCATCTGCCTCTCTCAAAATCAGCGCAATAATGACGGAAGCATCAAGAAACATCGGGTTCCCCCCAAGCCTCGTCCATGAATTTCTTCATATCGAAGGTGGGGTCATCGGGACCAAGTGCGCTCGCGGCATCCTGATATTTTTTGATACGCTCACTCAGCGGAAGGACAGAGTTCGCTCGTTCAAGCTCGCGCTTGAGAGCGATCCGCACTGCTTCAGTCTTCGTGCGGGCCCTAATGGCGGACTGTAACTGACGAGCAAGGGCGTCAACCTCGTTATCGCGGATGTACAGTGACATATTCGATTTCTCCGGACGTATATTCCAAGTCGAATATACCAAATATATAGCTTCGAATATACATCCTTCAGGGTGCGCTTTCAACCTCAGGCTTCTCATTCATGGCGCACGGTGCCTTGATAGGTGACCCTCCAGCCCTGGCGGGAATAAACCGGTCCGCGCCAGCGTTATTGCATTGCTTGGGTGACTGGGGCGGCGGACCGCTTCGCGCCGGCCACTTGCGCCGCGCCGTGAAGGCGCGTTCAATCGGATGAACAAGGCACCTCAGAACCAGCGGTCATGGACGCAAAGAAGGCAGCAATCCTTGGCGAAATACCGCGTCTGCGCCGTTATGCGCGCTCGCTGTTGCGCGACAGCGATTCCGCTGACGACCTGGTTCAGGACTGTCTAGAACGGGCGCTTGTGCGGCTCGACAATTGGCAGACTGGAGAAAGCCCCAGGAGGTGGCTGTTTACGATCATGCATCATTTGTTCATCGACCAGATGCGCAAGGTGAACCGGCGCGGCGAGGGAGCGATGCTGCCGCTGGAAGCGGGCGAGGCGCAGGCAGCGCCTGCCGAGCAGGTGGAGAGCATCGCGTCACGCGAGATTATCGACGCATTGCAGGCGATCAGCCCCGATCGGCGAGCAGCACTCGTCATGGTCGCGATCGAGGGCTTTTCCTATGCCGAGGCCGCCAACATCCTCGGCGTGCCGGCCGGCACGCTGATGTCGCGCATCGCGCGCGGCCGTGATGAGTTGCGCGGGCTGCTGGATGACGCCGCGCGTCGCCGAGCGATAAGGATCGTCGAGAAATGACCCGGCGCGATTTTTCCGAACGCGAGATCCATATGGCCCTCGATGGCGAGTTGCCGGTTGACGAGCACGTGGCTTATGACGCCTGGCTCGATGCCAATCCCGAAATGAAGGCGAGGGGCGCCCGCTATGTCGCCGACCGCGCAGCGCTGCGCGCCGCCTTCGCCGGCGTGCTGGACGAGCCGGTGCCGGCGCGGTTGCAGAAGATCGTGTTCGGTGAGGCGCCGGTCAAGGCGGCAGTATCGCGCTCGCGCTGGTGGCTTGCGGCCGCTGCAGCCGCGGTGCTGGCCATTGGCGGTGTTGGCGGTTACGTCGCAGGCATCGGCCATTTTGGTCTGGAAGACCCGGCCAAGGACCAACTCGCAGAGCAGGCGATCGCAGCCCATGTCATCTATGCCGCCGAAAAACGGCATGCGGTGGAAGTGCCCGCCAGCGACAAGGATCATCTGCAGACCTGGTTGTCCAATAGGGTCGGCCTGAAGCTGGTCGCACCGGATCTGGCGGCGCAAGGATTTCAACTCGTCGGCGGCCGGCTGCTGCCTGCAGGTGAGAACAAGGCCGCGATGCTGCTTTATGAAGACGACAAGGGCGAGCGCATCTCGCTGTTCGTCACGGCTGAATCGGCCGAGAAGGCCAAGGGCACTTATGGGTCGGAAGAAGGCGGCCCCGAGGCGATTTACTGGCTGGACAAGGGCTATGGCTGCGCCGTCGTCGGCTCGCTGCCGCGCGCGCAGATGACTGCGGTGGCGAAGAGCGCCTACAGCCAGCTTCTGGCCGGGCTGGCCAGCTGAACCGCGCCTGTTTTCCGAAGCTGGCCCACGGTCGAAACAGCGATCCCGTTCAAGCCCTTGCACTGATCTACAGTGCTACGTGCCCTCATGCGCCGGGCCGAAACTGTCACAATTCGGCCCGAATCGAGGTGCGATAGCGCTTGACGGATGCTGGCGCTTCGGCTGGTGTTATTAACGTTTCGACCAGGGCCTTCTCCACAACCCAATCGAGGTTTTCCGAGCCCGCATGCCTGCCGAGATTCGCACGGCCCGCGCGTCCGACGTCGATGACCTCGCCGTCATCGAGAAGGCTGTTTTTGCGACCGACCGCATTTCCCGCCGCTCCTTTCGCCAGTTGATCGAACGCGAAAGCGCCGAGCTGCTGGTCGCCGAAAACGACGGCCGCGTCGCCGGCTATGCGGTCGTGCTGTTCCGCAAAGGCAGCGGCGTCGCGCGGCTATATTCCATCGCCATCGGCCCTTTTTTCGGCGGGCTCGGCATTGGCCGCATGCTGCTGGCATCGGCGGAAGAGACCGCCTTCAAGCACGACCGCATGATGCTGCGCCTAGAGGTGCGCGAGGACAACAGCCGAGCCATCCGCATCTACGAGCAGAGCGGCTACCGCAAGATCGGCCGCGAACCGGGCTATTACGAGGACGGCGCCACGGCGCTGCGCTACGAAAAGACCTTGCGTGGCGACATTCCGGTCGCCACCAAGGTGCCGTTCTATCAGCAGACCTGCGAATTCACCTGCGGCCCATGCTGCCTGATGATGGCGATGGCCAATTTCGATCCCGGCTTCGTGCCCGATCCGGTCATGGAGATCCGCTTGTGGCGCGAGGCGACGACTGTTTTCATGATGTCGGGGCCGGGCGGCTGCGAGCCGTTCGGTCTCGCCGTTGCCGGTCACGAAAGCGGGCTCTCTGCCGAGATATATGTATCCTTCCATGGCGCGCTGTTCCTGCAGTCGGTGCGCAGCCAAGACAAGCGCCGGGTCATGGAACTGGCGCAGGTCGACTTTCGCCGGCGCGCGGAACGTTACGGCATCCCGGTGAATTACCGTCCATTCGCCATCGACGATATCCGCACCGCGATCGCAGAAGGAAAACTGGTGTTGGTCCTGATCAGCGGCTTCCTGATGTTCGGCAAGAAGGTTCCGCACTGGGTGCTGGCCATCGGCGACGACGGCGACCATATCCTGATCCACGATCCCTGGGTCGAGGACGAGAGACAGGAGACCATCCTTGATGCCGCCAACATTCCCGTGCCTTACGGCATCTTCATGAACATGGCGCAGTTCGGCCGCGACGGATTGCGTGCCGCCATCACCCTCGGAAAGCGCGACAGACAATGACCTGGGTCATCCTTACCGGCAGGCAGAACGATCTCGATCAGGTGGCGACACCGCACAAGATCATCACCAACCGCGATTATCTTGCGCATCCGGCGCTGTTTCGCGGCCAGCGGCCGAAGGTCATCAACCTGTCGAACAATTACGGCTATCAGAGCCGCGGCTACTATGCCTCGCTGCTCGCCGGCTCGCGCGGCCACAAGGTGATCCCGACGGTTGAGACGATGATCGACCTGTCCGAGCGCAAGCTCTACGAGCACGCACTGCCGGAGCTGGAATTGGCGCTCAACAAATGCCGCAAGGATCTGGGCGGCGCCTTTCCGCAAAAGGTCTGCATCTTCTTCGGCATCGGCCCGTCGAAGATATGGGATCGCTTCGCCAAGCTTCTGTTCGACTGGTTCCGAGCGCCGGCGCTGGAAGTCCACATCACCGACAGCGCCGAATGGGCGTCGATCCGCAAGATCGGCTTCCATCCGCTGGCCAGGATGACCGAGGAGGAAGAAAAGCGCTTCCTTCAGTGCCTCGAGACCTACACCAACCGCGAATGGCGCGACACCAAGGGCCGCACGCCGGCGCGCTACACCTTCGCCACGCTGGTCGATCCGCATGAGGAACTGCCGCCGTCGGAGATTTCGTCGCTGCGCTATTGGGCCAGGATCGCCGAAAAGATGGGCGTCGAAATCGAGCCGATTACCAAGAAGGATCTGGCCAAGCTCGCCAATTACGACGCACTGTTCATCCGCGAGACCACCTCGATCTCCAACCATACCTACCGTTTCGCCCGCCGCGCCCAGCAGGAGGGTATGCCGGTCATCGACGATCCGCTGTCGATGATCCGCTGCACCAACAAGGTCTATCTCAACGAGTTGATGACCTACAACAAGGTGCCGGTGCCGCCGACGGTGATGATCGCCGGCACGTCCGACCTTGAGGTGGCGGCGCAGACGCTGGGTTTCCCGCTGGTGCTGAAGATCCCGGACTCGTCGTTTTCGCGCGGCGTCAAGAAATGCGCCACCTTCGAGGAGCTGAAGACGCTTGCCACCGAATGGCTGGAGGATTCTGACCTTCTGATCGCGCAGAAATTCATTCCGACTGAATATGACTGGCGCGTCGGCGTGCTCGGCGGCCAGCCGCTGTTTGCCGTGCACTATCTGATGGCCAAGAAGCACTGGCAGATCGTCAACCACAAGGCCAATGGCAAGCCCGACCAGGGCGGCATCAAGACCTTCACGCTGAAGGAGGCGCCGGCCCATGTCGTCGAGACGGCGGTGAGGGCGGCGCGGTGTATTGGCGACGGTCTCTATGGCGTCGACCTCAAGGAGACCAACGATGGCGTCTTCGTCATCGAGGTCAACGACAATCCCAACCTCGACCACGGCTGGGAGGACTCTGGCGAAAAGGACGAAGTCTGGGTGCGGCTGACACAGTGGTTCCTGGAACGGCTCGACCGGCCTGGGCGATAATCCGAGTAGGGGACAAAAATGCTGTTTTTCGTGACCGAGGATTTTCGCGGCTGCGACCGCAAGGAGATCTATCGTCGCTTCCGCGACCAGGGCCGGCCGCATGACCCCCAAAATCGGAATCGATTTTGGGAAAGGATCATGCGCAAAATCAAAGTGCTACAGCGTCCTTTGCGCGTCCAATTGGACGCGCGGCGCTGTAGTGCCGGACGCGCTTCTCGTGCACCACAGCTGGATCGCGGCGGATATGAGTCGCTGCTTCCTGCTGGTGGAGGCCGATGACGTCACACTCCTGCAGCGGTGGGTCGTCGAATGGGCGGATCTGGTCGAATTCGAGATCGTTCCCGTTGCGACGAACAAGGACATCGTAGAGGCATTGAGCGGACACCTCTGACCCGGCGGGAACCTCCGGGCTCGCCGAGAAATATGTATCGAAGCATTGCGCTGATGGCGGGTGTCTGACGTCGAGCTGATGACTGGCTCGGCCTGTCGCACTCAGCCTGATTGCCTGATCCCTGCGCGCGACTCCAGCAAGCGAGCGATATCCGCCGCCTTCGACGGTATGCCTATCAGGTAACCTTGGGCCTCGACGCAGCCTTCCTTTCTCAGGAACTCAAGTTGCGCTTCGGTTTCGACGCCTTCGGCGGTGACGGTCGTTCCAAGCTGCGCACCGAGCCCGATGACCGTGCGCACAATCGCGGCCGTGTCGCGGTTGTCGATGTCGCGGATAAAGGAGCGGTCGATCTTGATCTTGTCGACCGGGAAGCGGCGAAGATAGCCGAGCGACGAATAACCGATGCCGAAATCGTCCAGCGCGATACGGACGCCAAGATCGCGCAACTGCCTGAGCGTCTTGAGCACCGTATCGCTCTCGTCCATCAGCACTGTTTCGGTGATTTCCAGTTCAAGCCGATCGGCCGGCACGCCGGAAAATGCCAGCGCGGAGATGACGCTGCGGGCAAAGGTGCCGCTTTTGATCTGCACAGCCGAGACATTGACCGCGATACGCAGCCCATGCGGCCAGCCCGCCGCAACCGTGCAGGCTTTCCTCAGCGCCCATTCTCCCAGCGGCACGATCAGCCCAAACTCTTCGGCGACCGGAATGAAGTCGTCCGGCTGCACCAAGCCGCGTGCCGGCGAGTGCCATCGCATCAGGGCTTCGGCGCCGACGATTTCGCCCGAGGCGATGTTCATGATGGGTTGGAAAGCGAGTTCGAATTCCCGCCGCCGCAGCGCTGCCTCCAGATCGGTTTCGAGCGCGCGTCGTGCCCGCACCATCGCATCCATGCCGGGCTCGAAGAAACGATAGACGTTGCGTCCTTCGCTCTTCGCCCTGTAGAGGGCCATGTCGGCGTTTTTCAGCAGCGTGTCCGCATCCCTGCCGTCATCGGGGGAAAGGGCGATGCCCACGCTGATGCCGACATGCATGTCGCGGCTTTTGTCGCGAAAGGGTCTTCCGATGATGTCGACGATGCGTTTTGCCAGTTTTTCCGCATCGCCAGCACCTTTGGGATTGAACTGGATGATGACGAACTCGTCGCCTCCGAAACGAGCGACCACATCCGTTTCGTTGCGTAGGCAACGTTGCAGCCGCTCAGCCACGCATTTCAGCAGCCAGTCGCCCGCCGGGTGCCCCCAGGTGTCGTTGACGGCCTTGAAGCGGTCGAGGTCCAGAGAGAATATCGCCAGGTCCGTGGCCTCGCCCAAGGCTTGGTCGAGCCGTTCGCGGAACATCGAGCGATTGGGCAGGTTGGTCAGGGTGTCGTGATGCGCGAGGTGGGTCATGCGCTCTTCGACGCGCCTGCGCTCGGTGACGTCGTCAAACGTTGCGACCCAGCCGCCGCCACTCATCGGCTGCCGCACCACCAAAAGGGTTCTGCCATCGGCAAGATGGCGGTAGGTCGACCGCATTTCCCCGGCTTGAAGGCAGGCTGCGGTTTTCGAGATTTCGCTGTCGATATCGATTTCTGCATAGATACCCAGGCGGGCGAGTTGCTCGAGCGCGTCGCGGTGGCTCATGCCAAGCGAAAAATCGGCCGGCGTCACGTGGTAGAGTTCCAGGAAGCGTTCGTTGCGGACGATCAGCCTGCCGTCGGCGTCATACATCAAAAGGCCTTGCGACATGTTGGCCAGTGCTGCGTCGAAGCGGCGGTGCTGCTCCTTCAGCTCCTGCTCGGCACGCCGTTGCTCCGTGATGTCCTCATAGATCGACACCCAGCCACCCGAAGCCAGCGGCCGGTGCGAGATGTTGATAATGCGGCCATCCGACAGCGTTTCCTCGTAGCTCGAGGGTTTCGCCCGGTCGATGTAGGGCTTGCGGATGGCGTAGAGTTCTTCGGCGCTGTGCGAGGCGACACCGATGTCGACGCTGTGCTGAAGGATGTCGAAAAACCGGATGCCGGGCTGCACGATCTCGGCGTTGAGGCCGAATATGCTGATATAATTGCCGTTGCAGATGATCATGCGCTCATCGGCATCGAACATGCACAAGCCATGCGACATGTTCTCGACGGCGGCCGAAAAACGATCGTTCTGTTTGCGCAGCTCGTCCTCTATCCCCGGCAGGCCCATGCCTTCGGCCCTCCGTCCGCGGACGGGCGAACCAGCCTTGACATGAGCGACGGACATGAGGCGTGCCTGCAGACCGTGATCGAACACGGCACTGTTATCCCTTCCGGTTAATTTACCGTTTTTCAGTCGGCGGGCTGCACCGTTTGGCGCCGTGATTTCTCGATTGCCGCATACCGTTTGAGGAACGCGTTTTGCGCCCAGGTCACCGAACGCGGGGTGAAATCGAAGCGGTCGGCATTGAACCCGCGCGGCCGGCCGAAGAATTCGGTCGCCTCGGCGGTCGAAAAGCCCGCAAGCATTGTCGCCTCGAAATAGGCGGCGATCTGGTCGGCGCGCTTGATCTCCTTACTCAGTTCCGCACCCGGTTCGACAGGCAGCGAAAAGCGCAGATGGATGGCACGCTGCAGCCTCAGCTCGCACTCCTTGTAGCTGCCGCCCATCACCGATTTGAACGGTGAGATCATGTCGCCGATGACATATTCCGGCGCGTCGTGCAGCAAAGCCGCCAGCCGCGCGTCGGCCGGGGCGTCCGGCACCAGCTCGCCGAAAAGCGCCTCGACCAGCAGCGAATGCTGGGCCACGGAAAAGGCGTGGTCGCCGCTGGTCTGGCCGTTCCAGCGGGCGACGCGGGCAAGCCCATGGGCGATGTCCGAAATCTCGATGTCGAGCGGCGAGGGGTCGAGCAGATCGAGCCGCCGGCCTGACAGCATGCGCTGCCAGGCGCGCGGCGGCGCGCCTGGACGGTCGGCCGCCATCAGGCCCCCTCCGCGCCGACGGGTTCCTGCGGAAAAGTGAACTTCGCCCAGGCGGGGATGGTGAGCGACACGAGGACATCATCCGCCATGATCGGTGGGCCGGCGTCGAGCGCTGCCTTGACCCGGTCGATGCGGGCGATGGCGAGGCCTGTCGTGCCCGCTGTGGAGCCAAGCGTGCCGACCGGCCGCCCGGCAACTGTCAGTTCGGTGCCAGGAGCGGGCAGGGGGCGTTCGGCCGAAACGATCAACACCCGCCGTCTGGCGGTGCCGCGATGCTGCATGCGCGAGACCACCTCTTGGCCGACATAGCAACCCTTCCTGAGGCCGACGCCGCCGGTTTCGTCGAGCAGCACATCATGCGGAAAGGCGTCGCCGAGCTGGTAGTCGCTGCCGCTCTCGGCAATGCCATGGGCGATACGCAAGGCCTGCCATCCGGGAAGGTCGCCATCGTCTGCACCGCCGCCATGGAAGCGGCTGACCGCCACATCGAGGAACCGTGCATCGGCAATCGGCGTTGAATCAAGTTGTGAAGCGGTTGAATCATCTCCCCACGCAACAGTGACAAGTGCCTGATCGATCTTGGCAATCTCGACCTTGGCGCGCAACTTGTAGAGCATCAGCCGGCGCATGAAATCGTCGGCGATGTCAGATCGGCATTCGAGGCGGAAGGTATTCTCGCCGGCCCGCGAGATCAGGAAGTCGAACAGTATCTTGCCTTGCGGCGTTAGAAGTGCCCCCGGCCTTGCCTCGCCAGCAGCCAGTGTGTCGAGGTCAGTGGTGAGGATGTTCTGCAGGAAATGCTCGGCATCCGGGCCTGACACGGAAACGAGTGCGCGGTCTTTCAACTGGGCAAAGGGCATGGGCGGAAAAGAACCTGATCTTGCAAAACGGTTGGCCTTTACGTAAGCCGCTCACACTCCCCCCGCAAGAGACCGGATCCGCATGGCCACGACCTACGACCTCATCCTGACAGGCGGCACCGTGGTCAACCATGATGGCGAGGGTCGGCGCGACGTCGGCGTGACCGGTGGGCGCATCGCGGCCATCGGTGACCTCGGCCAGGCGTCGGCCGGAGAGACAATCGACTGCCGCGGCCTGCACGTCCTGCCGGGCGTCGTCGACAGCCAGGTGCATTTTCGCGAACCGGGGCTCGAGCATAAGGAAGATTTGGAGAGCGGCTCGCGGGCAGCGGTGCTCGGCGGCGTCACCGCCGTCTTCGAGATGCCCAATACCAACCCGCTGACCACCAGCGAGGCAGCCCTTGCCGACAAGGTGCGGCGCGCCACCGGCCGAATGCATTGCGACTTTGCCTTCTGGGTCGGCGGCACCCGCGAGAATGCAGAGGACGCAGGCGATCTTGAACGGCTGCCGGGCGCTGCTGGGATAAAAGTTTTCATGGGCTCGTCCACCGGCGACCTTTTGGTCGAGGACGATGAGGGCGTTGCCTCGATCCTGAAGAACACGCGCCGCCGCGCTGCCTTCCATTCCGAGGACGAATTCCGGCTGCGCGAGCGGCTCGGCGAACGCATCGACGGCGACCCGTCCTCGCATCCGGTGTGGCGCGACGAGATCGCGGCACTGCGCTGCACCGAGCGCCTGGTGCGCATCGCACGACAGGCCCGCGCCCGCATCCATGTGCTGCACATCTCGACGGCCGAGGAGATCACTTTCCTCGAACAGCATAAGGATGTCGCGACCTGCGAGGCGACGCCGCATCATCTGACGCTGAGCGCGGACGATTATGCGCGGCTTGGCACGCTGATCCAGATGAATCCGCCGGTGCGGGCGGTGCGCCATCGCGACGGCATCTGGCACGGCGTTGCGCAAGGTATCGTCGATGTGCTGGGTTCCGACCACGCCCCGCACACGCTGGCCGAGAAGGCAAAACCCTATCCGGCCTCGCCGTCGGGCATGACTGGCGTGCAGACACTAGTGCCGATCATGCTGGATCACGTCAATGCCGGCCGGCTGACGTTGCAACGTTTCGTCGACCTCTCCAGCCACGGTCCGCAGCGCATCTTCGGCATGGCCAGGAAAGGCCGCATCGCCGCCGGCTATGACGCCGATTTCACGATTGTCGATCTGAAGCGCCGCGAAACCATCACCAATGCCCAGGCCGGCTCCAAGGCCGGCTGGACGCCTTATGACGGAAGGAAAGTGACTGGCTGGCCGGTCGGCACAGTCGTGCGCGGCCGGCGCGTGATGTGGGAAGGCGAGATCGTCACCCCCAGCCAGGGCAGAGCGGTGGAGTTTTCGGAGGCGCTGGCGGTCTAGGCGGGCTTGTGGGCAGGGAGGGTGATGCCGCTCAATCCCCTGCGACGAAGAACGTCCACTGTCCGGCGGGCGTGATGCCGACGCGGTAGAAGATGTAGGCGCCGAACTGCTTCATGCTGTCATAGTCGCCAGCGGTGACGATCTTGAAAAGCTCGACCCGCTGCCTGGCGTCGAGCTTGTCCAGCGGCAGCGCGAAGAAATATGGCCAGACATAGAGCTCCTGCGGCGTGCCGGCATCGACATGGACATAGCCGGCATTGAGCACCTCTTCCAGGATGGCGAGGATCTCTTGGCCTTCCGCGTCGCCCGAAAGACCTTTCAGGAAGGTGATCGGGTCGCCTTCGATCTCGCTCAGCGACAATTGAGTCATCGTGTCGCCCTTGCCGATCAGTGGCCGGAGCCTTTCGATGTCGCCGCTCTTGCAGGCCTCGACGATCAGATCGTGCATGCGCCTGACCGGCTCCGGCAGCTTGCCGAGATCATAGACGACCTCGGGCAAGGGTTCATCCGGATCGGCATGCGGATTGGCCATGCCACCATCGTTCGTTGGTCCCTCTGGTTCGACCTGTTCCGGCTCGTCGGGCTGCGTTGGCTGGCTGGCCGCGGGCGGCGGCGTGCCGAGCGGGTCGGGCATCGGCACCGTCGTTCCGGGCGGCGACATGTCGTCATCGGCGGGCGGCGCGACCGGCGAAGGAAGGTCCTCGCGCTTGATTTCACTCAGCGTATAGGCGGGGCTGCTTGCGAGGCAAAGCGTGAGCGGAGCCGCGGCGCAAAAAGCAGCGAGCCGGATGCTGAGGGCCAAGCCACGCGGCTGGCCTGACATCGAAAAATTCACCGCCTGCCTCTCCATGATTCCCGGGCCCTTAGAAGAGCCCCAGGCCCTTACAGGTGCCACAGGCCCTTACAGGTGCCCCGGGGCAATGATGCCCAAGCGGCACGTCCTCGTCAAAGAGCCTGATGCCGGTTCAGTGCCGCAGCCGTCCTGGTTCGAAGGCCCCGGCTATCACCTTTTCACGCATGCGGTCGAGCAGGGCAAGGGCTGAGGTCTCGCCATTGGCGCGCAGCATTTCGCCGAAGGCGGTTTCGAGGGCCGCCTCGGCGATGATTTCCGGCTCGATTCCGGCCGAAAGCCCTTCCGCCCAGGCCTCGCTGTGGCTTTCCACTGCGGTCAGGCGCTTTTCTTCCCTGACCAGCGCGTCGATGTCGTTGACGCCATGTTCCATTGCGATGTCCACCCCTTTTCAAGCGGCGATCCGACAGATGCGGATCAGGCTTGGGCTGTCCTTTTTTACACGCAGGTTAAGTAAGTACTTGTAAATACGACATTTCTAGGGTCGCTTCCGACAAGTCTCGTCGCGTTTTGTAAACCTGCGCTCGATCCGATTCAAAACTTAGCCGATTAGGCCGGCGAGCGGGACGAAAACCTTCAGTTTGAGTTAATTCCACATCCGCGCGGTAACGTTTCGTTAATACCGTTGCAGAAGTGCAACACAAGGATTGCACTAAGATGCCACCGGACACAAGCAGGCCGGACACAAGCAGGCAGGTGTCAAGGTCAGTTGCCGTAGCGCGAGGCGATGTCGCGCGACAGCGTCTCGCCTTCCTTCATGTAGCGGCTGATGGCTTCGGTCGCCGAGGCGGTGCACTGCGTGTAGGTGCTGCCGAACGAGCGGTAGCCGCGGTTGAAGCTGGCGATGAAGCGGGCGCGCCGCTCCGGGTCCGGGTTTTCCGAAGCAATCAGCTTCTCCATCTCGGCCCGCCACTGGTCGCCCTTCTCGCCGCATAGATTACGCAGAAAATGCAGCGACCCCAAAACCTCCGCCAGCCGCATCAGCCCCGGCTCGAACGGCGACTCGGCGGCCAGAGCCGGCTGCGGCCCGATCGCCGTGCTGGCGGCGAGGCAAGCTGCAAGGAAAAACGAGGCGCGGATCATAAGTCCTTGTGGCGAAACATACTGTCGCCTGCAAGGCGTTTTTCGAGGCTATGCCCCTTCGTTCCTGAGCAATCCGTCGGCAACGGCAAACACCGAAGCGGCAAGCGGCAGCGCCGTCATTTCGCTGAGCGTATAGAAGGCGGCGGTCTCGGCGTCGTCGCTGGCCACGGGCTCGCCGCCGGCATAGGTGGCGCCGAACACCGTCAGCAGATAGTCGACCGGGTGCCCGTCGCTGTTGCCATCGATGTGGATTTCCCGAAGGAGGCGGTAGTTGTGCGCCTGCAATCCGGTTTCTTCCAGCAATTCGCGTTGCGCGGCTTCCTCCAGCGTTTCGCCGGCCTCGACCTTGCCGCCTGGAAACGCGTAAAATCCTTGCGAAGGCTGCCGCGCCCGTTTGACCAGCAGCACGGTGTCGCCGCGGACGATGGCGACTGAGACGGCCGGGAGTATTTTACGCATCTCGTCCATGGATCTCCGATCGTCATTTGCTGTGTCCGTTGTGGACCGGCGGGCGAGAAGAAGCATTAGCGGTTGCGCAACGCCGGTTCCATCGCCACCTTCGCATCCGACCAACTCAACGAGTTTTTAGCTTATGTGCGGACGCTTTGCCTTGACCGCCACGCCGGACCAGACCGCCGCTTTTCTCGGTCTGGCGGAGCTGGAGGATTTTCCGGCCCGCTACAACATCGCGCCGACGCAGCCGGTGCTGATGGCGATCGCCGGTTTGCCGAAGGCGCCAGGCTCGAATTTGCCCGACCGCCAGCCGATGCTGGTGCGCTGGGGGCTGATCCCGGCCTGGGTGAAGGACACGCGTGAGTTTCCGCTGCTGTTCAACGCCCGCTCGGAGGGAGCAACGGAAAAGGCCTCGTTTCGCACCGCTATGCGCCATCGCCGCGCTTTGGTCCCGGCCTCCGGTTTCTACGAATCGCGTCAATCAGGCGGCAAGAGGGGGCAGCCCTATTGGGTGCGGCCGAAGCATGGCGGGCTTGTCGCCTTCGCCGGGCTGATCGAGACCTATGCCGAGCCGGGCGGCTCGGAAATGGACACCGGCGCCATCCTGACCGTCAACGCCAATGCCGACATCGCCCATATACACGACCGGATGCCGGTGGTGATAAATCCGCAGGATTTCGCCCGCTGGCTGGATTGCCGCACGCTGGAGCCGCGCGATGTGGCCGACCTGCTCAGACCGGCACAGCTCGATTTCTTCGAGGTTGTCCCGGTTTCCGACCTGGTCAACAAGGTCGCCAACACCGGACCGGAGATTCAGGAAAGGGGCGTCGTGGGACCGGAGCCCGAGAAGGCCAGGCGCCAGAAGCCCGGCGCGGACAACGGGCAGATGACTTTGTTCTAGCTGCTATTTTCCTGGCACCTTTCGGCACCCTCATTGCCGGCGCATGGCGTCGGCTGACGTCACATCAGGCAGCGCGCGGCGATGTGATCTTCTGCGCCGGCTTTTTCTTCTTCGCGGTATGGAGAAGGGCGGCGACGATCGCGGCCGGGCCGATCGCCCGGTATTGGTTGGCGAGCGCCGGTTGCTTGGCGCTGCTGGAGTCCTGCTTGGTTCGGGGCATTTTTCTCTTCCCTGGTAACGTCTTCGTGTCCGCGTTTGCTGGTCGAATCCGACCAAATCGTGACATCTGGTGATCTAGCCGGCGAATGTTTCATGACTGTGCCGACATGTTTAATAAAATGTTTCACTGCGTCATAACCTGTGAATCAACGACTCTTTTGCCGAAAGTTGCGACTTGACGGCAACACTGGCTGAGGCGATAAAGCCGCTCATGAGAACGTCTTTCGCCATTTGTGGCATTTGCATTATTGGCTAGCCTCGCGCTGGTCCGGACGTTTTCGCCTATCTTCCTTCTAGAGTGGACAAACGCCCCGGCCAGCAGGCTGGCGCCTGATTTGCGTCTCGGCGCAAGGAAGACTCCAGCTCGAACAAGAATATCGGACCGGAAGGCACGGAATGTCTGACGCATCGAAGGGCCTGCGCCTCTACAACACGCTGACGCGGACCAAGGAGGATTTCTTCCCGATCGATCCGCGCAATGTGCGCATGTATGTCTGCGGCCCGACGGTCTACGATTTTGCCCATATCGGCAATGCGCGGCCAGTGATCGTGTTCGACGTGCTGTTCCGCCTGCTGCGCCATCTCTACGGGCAAGCGCATGTCACCTATGTGCGCAACATCACGGATGTCGACGACAAGATCAACGCCCGCGCCTTGCGTGATTTCGGCGGCGAGATTGCCTCGGGAAAACTGTCGCTGAACGAGGCGATCCGTCGGGTCACCGAAAAGACCGCCGACCAGTTCCACAAAGATGTGGCGACGCTCGGCTGCCTGGAGCCGACAGTCGAGCCGCGCGCCACCGAATTCGTCGAGCCGCGCGCCGACGGCAAGGCCGACATGATCTCCTTGATTCAACGCTTGATCGAACGCGGCCATGCCTATGTTGCGGCAGGCGAAGTTCTGTTCGATACGGCCTCGATGCCGGACTATGGCCAATTGGCGAAGCGCAATCTCGACGAGCAGCAGGCCGGCGCCCGCGTCGCCGTCGATGCGCACAAGAAGAACCCTGGCGATTTCGTGCTGTGGAAGCTGTCCTCGCCGGAAGAACCGGGCTGGGACAGCCCGTGGGGCAGGGGCCGGCCGGGCTGGCACATCGAGTGCTCGGCGATGTCGGCCGCCTATCTCGGCGAGGTCTTCGACATCCATGGCGGCGGGCTCGACCTGATCTTCCCGCACCACGAGAACGAGATCGCCCAGTCGCGCTGCGCCCACGGCACCGAAACGATGGCCAAGGTGTGGATGCACAACGGCTTCCTGCAGGTCGAAGGGCAGAAGATGTCCAAGAGCCTCGGCAATTTTTACTCGATCAACGAGTTGCTGGAGACTGAGACCTTTGGTGGCCGCAAATGGCCGGGCGAGGTGCTCAGGCTGGCGATGTTGATGACGCATTACCGCGAGCCGATCGACTTTTCCGTGCGCAAGCTGGAAGAGGCGGAAAACACGCTGCGTAAATGGAAGCGGGCGGCGGATCTGGCGCCGGCGGCGGCAAAGCAATTGCCGGTGGAAGTGGTGGACGCTCTGTCGGACGATCTGGCAACCTATTCTGCGTTCCAGGTGCTGACGCAGTTGGCCGGCGAGGCTGTGGATTTCAATGCTGCCGCTGGCGGCAAGGCGGCCGCCGCGGGCAACGATGCTGCCGCTTCGCTGAAGGCGGCGCTGTCGTTCCTCGGCTTCGACGTCGCGCCGGCCAAAGTCGATGAAGATGCCGTCGCCAACGCGATCACCAAACGCCTGGCACTGATCGCCGCCGGAAACTGGGCGGAGGCCGATCGCATCCGCGACGACTTGCTGGCGCAGGGTGTTCAGTTGAAGGACGGCAAGGATCCAGTCACCGGCGAACGCGTAACGACGTGGGAGGTCAAGCGGTGAGGATGGTGCCAAGCGCCCCCCTCTGGCCTGCCGGCCATCTCCCCCTCAAGGGGGGAGATTGGACGTCACTTCGGCTTTCGCTAATCGCCTACGTTGATGATTGGGCGCTGTCGGCGAAGCCGCCGATCTCCCCCCTTGAGGGGGGAGATGGCCGGCAGGCCAGAGG
>NZ_RZTI01000052.1:0-38296 GCF_003997275.1 Mesorhizobium sp. M6A.T.Ce.TU.002.03.1.1 | reverse complement strand
GCCCATAGCGCGTCGCAAAGCCATTGCCATGGTCGACCTCGACCATGCGGCCATAGCCGCCGTTCCAGCCGGCCTTGACGACGACACCGGGCGCCGTGACCTTGGCGGGCATTCCGGTCGGCGCTCTGAAATCCATCCCCGAATGCAGCGCGGCGGTGCCGAGGAGCGGGTCGGTGCGCACGCCGAATGGGCTGGTGACCGAACGGCCGGGGGCAGGATTGGCGAGCGGCAGCCGTCGCGCCTCGGTCTTCAGGCGGTCGAGCGCGTCCAGCGCCTCGTCAAGTTCTCTTACCTTGCTGTCGAACATCATCGAACTGTCGAGCGGTATCAGCGGACCGCCGGCATCGCTCTTGCCGAAATCGCTGTCGACCGGCAGGCCAGCCGCCTCAAGCGCCTGTGAAATCGCATCGGCGTTTCTGTAGGCGTTGTCGGCAAGCGCGGTGATGCGGGTGAGCTGCTGGCTCTCTATGGCCTTGAGCGACTCGTTGATCGACACGAACAGTCTGTCGGCACGATCGGCCGCCGTGTCGCTCGGCAGCGGATCGGAGCGGGTCGACCATAAGGAGAACGGCCTGGTGTCGCCACCGCCAAGACTGGCGCCGACGCTGGCAACCGAATAGGCCTGCGGCTGGGCGTCGGTCCCGCCGGCGCGTTTGTCCGGCTTTGCGGACGCAGGTGGCGCTCCGACGTCGCTCCCGGTGCGTTCGAGGATCGGGCCGAGGCGGCCATGGCGCAGGCTGAGCTGGGTCTGTCGCTCCAGCAGTTCGCCAACCTTGGTTTCCATGAGCTGCTGGTCGAGAAGCTGGCGGCTGGTGATCCGGTCGACCTGGGCGCGTAGCGCGGAGATGCGGTCCTCATAGGCCTGCTGCATGCGCGCCTGCCGCGCCGTGGTCGCGCCGATCAGGTCGTCGCGCAGCACGAGGTAGGAGGTCGCCAGCAGATAGCCTATGGCCATCGCTGCCAGCGCGGAGCCGCAAAATGCGGCAACCCATGGCCGTATGGTAAAATGCCTTATCTCGTTGCCCCGGGCGATAATGACCGTGTGGGGCTCCTTGCGCCTGCCAAAGACCGTTGACTGACTGGCTACGTTCACGGGACCAAGCTTTCGTTACGACACCAAACGACAAGCCTGATTACACATCATTAAGGTTAACGGTCGGTTGCTTGCGCGCAACGCCTTACACCCATGTGTTGTGCCCGAATTAGCGTGAGGCGCAGATTTTGCGCGTCTCACGCCTCACGTTGGCTGCCGTCAAAGCGCCCGCACCGCCTCCAGCACCGCCTCGGCGTGGCCCTTGACGCGAACGTTCCGCCAGATCCTGGCAATTCGTCCGTCGCTGCCGATCAGGAACGTTGCACGCTCGACGCCCATATAGCGGCGGCCATAAAGCTTCTTCTCGACCCACAGACGATAGGCTTCGATCACCTTGCGCTCCTCGTCGGCGACAAGATCGACGGTGAGGCCGTATTTCGATTTGAATTTGTCGTGTTTTCGGACGCTGTCCGGCGACAGGCCGATCACGACGGCACCGAGCTTTTCGAATTCCGGCTTCAACTGCGAAAAGCCGATCGCCTCATTGGTGCAGCCTGTGGTGTCGTCCTGCGGATAGAAGTAAAGTACGACCGGCTTTCCCAGCAATGCCGCGAGGTTGAGTGATCCGCCGCCGTCTCGGGGAAGTTCGAATTGCGGCGCAAGCTCGCCGACGTCGAGATCAGCCATATCGATGCCCTTGTTTGTGGTTACGCGCCAAGCCGCATCGATATAATGTCAAACCGGGATTCGTCCACCGGTCGAGTTCGTTCAACGGAAAATTGCGTGGATCAGGAGCAGCCGCAGCACGAGAAGATCAGATTCAGGCGTGATGAGATCACCGACCTGGGGGCCTTCCCGTCCGCGTGCCGCGTGCCGCCGCTCGGCCAAGCGTCGATCGGCCGCGGCGTTCGTGTTCTTGCACGGCTGTTTGCCGGCCTTGTGGCCCTCGTGCTGCTGGCCGTTGTCGCTGTGTATGCGATCGGCATTTCCGGTTTCGGCACCGAGCGGCTGCGGACCGAGGCGGAAATAGCCATCGAGAAATTGGCCGGCGTCGACGTCGATGTTGCGGTCGGACCGGCCCGTCTCACGCTCGACGGATCGAGCTTCATCGCGCTGCAGGTCAGCGACGTCAGCCTCAAGACCGCCGACGGCAAGCCGATGGCCGATGCCGGACGGGTCCGCTTCGGCATAAGGCTGATACCGCTGCTTTCCGGCGAGGTGCGGCTCACCAGCGCCAGGATTTCCGACGCGCGCATCATGATGGCGGCGATCCCGACTGCTGGCGACTGGACGGCGGCGCTGCGCAATGACGACGGCCTCATCGATCCGGAAAGACTATCCGATGCGGTCTTTGCCAACCTCAACCGCGCGCTCGACACGGTGCAGGTGGATTCGATGCGCCAGATCGACCTCAGCAATGTCGACCTCGTTCTGCCTGAGGCCGGCGCGGTCAAACTGGTCCGGATCACCGACGCCACCGTTGCGCAGTCGGGGCCGGGCGGCATGGAGTTTTCATCCTACGCGGATGTCGACGGCAGGGCACTCACCGTCGCTGCCACAGCCACCCGCGATACGACGACGCGGCTCGTGACGGCATTGGATGCGAGCGTCGAGATGGCGGAGGCCGGCAAGGCCGCGGCAGCGCCAGGCGGGAAGCTGGGCGCGATTGCCTTGAAGTTGGCGGGATCGGAAGGATCCGGCGAGAACGCGTCGCGGCTGACGGCCTCGTTGTCGCTCGCCGGCTCCGTGCTCGATCTCGGCCCGCGTGCGGGGATGCTTCCAGCCGATGTCGATCTCGATGCGACGCTTGTCGCCGGCGCCAACAAGATACAGGTGGACAGGCTGCAGGTGAGGACCGGTCGCTCGACGTTCGATTTCGCCGGTTCGATCGGGCCGAAGCCGGCGACTGGAACAACGGGCGAGGAGCCGTCCTATCGCTACGACCTGACCAGCGACCGTTCGACGCTGGCGCCTTTGGAATCATCTGAACCTGCGCTGGATTTCATCGCCCGCGTCGCCGGCGTCTACCAGACCAGGAGCCATAAGCTCGTGGCCGAGCAGATCGGGATCAGGTCCGGGGGAGCCAGCGAGGCGCTGGGCACGGCGTCGGTCGAGTTCGTTGAGGCAAAGGTGCCGGGCATATCCGTTGCCTTCAACGTCCACGATATGCCGGTCTCGCATGTCAAGCAGTTGTGGCCCTGGTTTTCCGCGCGAAACGCCCGCCTTTGGGTGCTGAAGAACCTGTTCGGCGGCCGCGTCGTTGACGCCAGCCTGCAGTTCCAGGTCGTGCCGGGGCGCCTGGGCAACGGGATTCCGCTATCCGCCGATGAAGTGTTCGGCCGTTTCCAGATCGAAGGAGCGCGCTTCGATACGGCCGGTCACATTCCGCCGATACGCGATGCCGTCGGCGTTGTCGAATTCCACGGCAACAACGTCGATGTCGCGCTCTCCTCGGGCAACGTCTATATGGTCAGCGGCCGCACGGTGGCGGCGAGCAACGGCACGATGACGGTCAAGGCGGCAAACCGCCCGCCGGTGATCGGCGCGCTCGACATCGACGTCGCCGGCGAGGCGTCTGCAATCGCCGAGCTCGCCTCCTATGAGCCGATCAACGCCATGCGCCATGTCGGCCTGCTGCCGGACGACCTGTCCGGCACGGTGACTGGCCACGTGAGAGCGGACATTCCGTTGCAGTCCGGCGTCGACACCTCCCAGCTCGATTGGCTGGTGGCGCTCGACTACAAGGACCTCTCGCTGGCCAAGCCGTTCGAAGGCCAGGCAGTGACGCAGGCCAACGGTTCGATCACTGTCGAGCCCAATCGGGCCGTGATCTCCGCCAAGGCGCTGCTGAACGGCATTCCAGCCGAGCTCGACCTGATCGAGCCGCTCAACAATGCCGGGCCGCCACGCAGCCGGAAAGTGGCGCTGGTGCTCGACGACAAGATGCGCGCAACCGCCATGCCTGGCCTGTCGGCGCTGCTTTCCGGAACCATCAAGGTTGCGATCGACAAGAGCGGCGGCAGCAACCAGACTGTTTCGGCGGACCTGACCAACGCCAGGCTGGACATTCCGTGGGCAGGCTGGAGCAAGGGACCCGGCATTCCAGCCAAGGTCACATTTGCCATGACCAAGTCCGACGACACCACGACGCTGTCCGACTTCGACCTGGATGGAAAGACTTTTTCGATCGACGGCGGCGTGGTGCTGGCCAACGGCGCCCTGTCCTCGGCGCGGTTCAGCAAGGTCACGTTGAACCGGGGAGACGACGTTGCCGTGTCGGTGAAACGATCGGGCAAGGGCTACGCTATCGACATCAGCGGCAACGCGCTGGACGCGCGCTCGCTGATCAAGCAATTCACGTCCGATGTCGACACCGCCACCAAGGCCACGGGTTCCGACGCAATTTCCGTCAGCGCCGATGTCAATTCCCTGACCGGCTTCCACAACGAGACACTGTCGAACCTGAAGCTCGACTACAGCGCCGCCGGCTCCAGGGTGAACGGGCTCAGGGTGAGCGCCACGGCAAGTTCGGGTGCTGCCATAAGCATCAGCAATACGACCGGCGCCGGCAGGCGCGCCCTCAACATGACGTCGGCCGATGCCGGCGCCATCCTGCGGTTCCTCAACATTTACGAGCATATGGAGGGCGGTTCGATCACACTGGCGCTCGCCGGGGCAAGCGATGGGCCGATGAAGGGCCAGGTCGATTCGAGCAACTTCTTCGTGGTCAACGAGCCGAAACTCGCCTCGCTCGTATCGACGACGCCGGCCGGCGACAGCCGCAGCCTCAACGAAGCCGTCAAAGCCAATATCGACACGTCGAGAGTGAAGTTCGAGCGCGGCTTTTCCGAGATCGAGAAGGGCGCCGGCTATCTCAAGCTGGCCAATGGCGTGCTGCGCGGTCCACGCATCGGCACCACCTTCCAGGGCACGCTCTACGACCGGAACAACAACATGGACATGACCGGCACGTTCATGCCGGTCTATGGCCTCAACCGCATCTTCGGCGAACTTCCGCTTTTCGGCGCGCTGCTCGGCAATGGCCGCGATCGCGGCCTGATCGGCGTGACCTACCGGCTCAGGGGCGATGCCAACAAACCGAAACTGGACGTCAATCCGCTGTCGGTGATCGCGCCCGGAATTTTCAGGTCGATCTTCGAGTATCGGTGAGGTCAAACCGCAATCACTTCAAGCGACCGAGTCTTGACCCAAAGCGGACTCTAGCTCGCCCCGGCTGAATAGACGACGGTTTCCGCGCACGTAAGGAATGGCAGCTTTGCGCCCAATGTCGGCCGTCGAGGCCAGCTTTGCCACTTTCCGTAAGCAGACATTGCCGGCATACATATTGAGGTCGCGGTTTCCTTCCCTGGAGGCTTTCCGACGCCGGCCCCCTGCCGGAGGACAGGCTTTCGCTTGGGCCGGCATCCGAAACCCTACACATGACCGGACGTTCCCGGCACCTCTCCAAAGCGGGCGTTCGCGCTAGCGGGAGTTGCCCCAAGGGGTAGTCCAACTTCTGGCGGTCCCACAGCCTAGCCCTGGACGGTCTTACTCCGCCCGCACACTCGGCACCTATCGCCGTGGTCATCGGCTCGCACTGACTTGCGTCAATAGACGGGGCAGCCGCGCTCGCGGCCGAAAGTCAGATAGACGCGCTCACCATCGCGCGACCGACCGCGCACTTCGATGGTGCGACGACCCGCCGAGACGATGCGTGCCCGTCGGACACCTATCCGCTCGGCCTTGTCGAGCGCTTGGCCTTCCGTGCAGCCGCGACGAACGACCCGCTGCTCGACATAACGATCTTCGTAGCAGTCATCGTCTTCGTAAGGATCGCAACGTTCGCGCGTGCGCAGTTGCGGGCCATCGCGGCCGATGCTGAACTCGAATTCTTGTGCCGCGGTGGAGCCGGTAATCAGCGGCAAGCCCGAAATGCCCATTGCCAAGGCAAGGACCGTATTGATCAGGAAATTGCGCATAGTCGGTCCTCCGTTTAACACCACAACGATTTGGGAGGGCTTGGGTTTCAGCAGACCACGTGGTTTCTTTGGGGCATGGGGATAATCTGGAACCGTCTATCGGCAGCGGTTCCAGATTTCGATAGCAAAGTGCGACACGCAGCTCGGCCTGCGCTGAGCAAGGGCGGCGCTTACAGACCAGCTAGCTGATTGATCTTCGCTGCCATGATGAAATCGTTCTCGTGCAGGCCTCTGATCTTATGGGTCTGCAGCGAGATTTCCGCGTAGCCCCAGCCGAAGCAGATTTCCGGATGGTGCCCTTCCTCTTCCGCCAACCGGCCGACCCCGTCGACGAAGGTGAGTGCTTCCCGGAAATCCGCAAACTTAAATTTGCGGCGTATCAGGTGTCCGGCCTCCAGAAGATTCCAGCCGGGCGTCTGGGAAAGATATCCGCTGGCTTCCTTCTCGGTCAGCGGCGGTATGCCGCCGCGGCAAGGTGTACAGGTTTTCTGGGCAATGCTCTCTGCCATGACGATCTCCCCTTCTTGTTCCAAGTGGAGCGACCACTGTTTACCGCACTCGATATTTGCTCGCATAGTGCTTACGGAGAAACTTGCGAATCTGATCGGCAAGGCGCTTGTTGTCCGTCTCCCTCGGCCGATCGCGGCGCTTTTGTCGACTCGGTCGATCGGTACCCCGGCTCCGTTTCGGGTGTTTGTTCATCTCAGATCATCAGCGGCAACGGGGCCGTCTTCCGTTCAGAGACGATCTCGACCGGGTTCCGATCGCGAGCCCGAACCGAGGACGCTCTCTGACCACCAGCGCCGGCGACTGGCTGTATCGCCCGGTCAGGCCGGCCAGCAGACCTACCCCATCGATCGCTTCATCGACGGATTTGCGAAAATCCATTCCCACACAACCGTTATGGCGCAGGTATTGTGAACGGCAAGCTCAAGCCCGAACAGAACCGGTTTGCGCCGCCGATCCTAGCCGCCGGATTAGTCAGTAGACGGCGAACTCGCGCCCCATGTCGGCCGTTGAGGTGATGTTTGCTGCGGCCCGATGCAGACGTTGCGACCACCCTGAACATCGCCGTTGCGCCAACACCTGACATTGCTCGTAGATACAGGAAGGTCGCGATCAAGCCCACGCAGGCCCTCAGCAGGAAGTGCCACCTAAAGGTTCTGATTTCTGGCGAACCGCTCTATCGGTGGAAAAAAAACGTCGAGAGTCGGGCTACCGATCTTCCTCGCTGCGAATGGGGGACGAATCGATCGACCGTCGGTGACCTAGTATTTTTAGCTTTATTCTGCCTATGGTTCGTGTCTCAACTTAGTGGGCAGCGGTGCGACCGAGGGCTAGAACCTGCACATGCGGGAATCACACGGCCAACTCGAAGCTAGGATTGAGCTTCTCACGTTCGAGCTCAACGAAGCCCTCGAACGCGAGACGGCGACCGGCGAGCTGCTTCGCGTCATCGCCTCGTCGCCGACCGATATCAAGCCGGTCCTCGACGCTGTGGCGGCGAGCGCCGCCCGTCTTTGCGACGCCTACGACGTGATCATCCGGCTCAAGAAGGACAATATGCTCCATCTCGGTGCGCATTCGGGCCCGATTGCGGTCGACGAGGCGCCGTGGCCGCTGGAGCGCGACCGGGTAATGGCGCGATCGGTGATCGATGCGAGGACCGTGCAGGTCGAAGACCTATCCGAAGCCGGGGCCGAATTCGCGGCAGGCCGGGAAATGGCCATTCAGTACGGCTTTCGCACCATTCTGGCGACACCTCTCGTGGGCGATGGAAGAGCGATCGGTGCGATTAGCCTGCGGCGAAGAGAGGTGAGACCGTTCAGCGACAGGCAGATTGAGCTTCTGAAGACCTTCGCCGACCAGGCCGTGATGGCCATCTCGAACGTGCGGCTGTTCGAAGAAGTGCAGGCGCGGACGGCCGAACTCAGCGAAGCGCTGGCTCAGCAGACCGCGACGGCCGACGTGCTCAAGGTAATCAGCCGGTCGGCCTTCGACCTTGAACCCGTACTGCAGACGCTACTCGATTCGGCGATCCGCCTGGCCGGCGGTGATATGGGCGCGATCTCACTGCGCGATGGCGATTGGCTACGGGTCATGACCGGGACCGGTTGGACCGATGAACTTCGCGCTTATGAGAAGAGCCATCCACACCCGATCGGGCGTGGGACATTTCAAGGTCGAGCCGCCCTCGAAGGGGCAACCGTTCATGTGCCCGACGTGTCCAAGGATATGGAATACAAAAGGCCGGAAGCGGCTACCATGGGCGATTTCCGCGCGGCCCTTTCGGTCCCCCTCAAGCGAGGCCAAGAGGTGATCGGTGTCTTCGGCATGGCGAGACGAACCGTGGGGCCGTTCTCACAACGCCAGATCGAACTTGTGGAGAGTTTCGCCGACCAGGCGGTCATCGCGATCGAGAACGTGCGCCTGTTCGACGAGGTGCAGGCGCGCAATCGCGAAGTGACCGAGGCCCTGGAGCGCGAGACCGCGACGGGCTCCATCCTGCGCGTCATCGCGGCGTCGCCCACCGACATCCAACCGGTTCTCGACGCCGTCGCTGAAAGCGCCGCGCGTCTCTGCGATGCCCATGACGCGACAATCTATCTGCGGCAGGGCGATCGTTTGGCGGTCGGGGCGCATCATGGGCCAATTCCGGTCGACGACGCCGGGCTGCCTGTCGCCCGTGACGTGGTCACCGGTCGCGCGGTGCTCGACCGGGCACCGGTCCATGTTCATGACCTGACCGAGGCGGGTGTAGACTTTGCGACTGGTAGGGCAATGGCCCACCGGCTCGGCTTCCGCACCATCCTTGCGATCCCACTGCTGCGTGACGGGGAGGCGGTCGGAGCGCTGATGATCCGGCGCATCGAGATGCGGCCCTTCACCGACAAGCAGATCGCGCTGCTCAAGACTTTCGCAGACCAGGCCGTCATCGCCATTTCCAACGTTCGGCTGTTCGAGGAGGTTCAGGCGCGGACGAGGGATCTGCAGGAAAGCCTGGAATACCAGACCGCCACTTCCGACGTGCTCGGCGTGATCAGCCGCTCGCCGGCGCAGGCGCAGCCGGTCCTCGACACCATCGTAACGACCGCCGGCCACCTCTGCGAGGCGGACTATGCCTATGTCTACATGCGCAAGGATGACGGGAAATATCATCTGGTGGCGGCGCACCCGGCGGACGCCGCGCAGATCGACTACTGGCGCGCCAATCCGGTCAGCCTCGACCGCGGCACGACCACCGGACGCACGGCATTGGAGCGGCGAACGGTGCATATCCCGGACGCGACCGCCGACCCGGCCTATACGCGCTCGGAATGGATCAAGCTGAGCGACGCGCGCACCTTTCTTGGCGTACCGCTGTTGCGCGATGGCGATCCGATCGGCGTCATCGCGGCGGCGCGCAGGCGCACGGTGCCCTTCTCGGACCGCCAGATCGAACTGATCACGACCTTCGCCGACCAGGCGGTGATCGCGATCGAGAACGCCAGGCTGTTCGAAGAGGTGCAGGCGCGGACGGCCGAACTGACCGAAGCGCTTGCTCAGCAGACCGCGACGGCGGACGTGCTCAAGGTTATCAGTGCCTCGACATTCGATCTCAAGGCGGTGCTTCAGACGCTGATAGAATCCGCGGTGAAGTTATGCGGGGCCGAACTGGGTGGCATATATATGCTCGACGGCGACGTTTACCGCATATCCGCTTCGCATGGGGACTCGCCTGAGTTGAGAGCCCATGAGGAAGCCCATCCCAATCGGGTTGGCCGGGATTCCTGGGTTGGTCGCGCCGCATTGGAAAGGGTGGTCGTTCATGTCCCCGACGTGACCCTGGACTTGGAGTATGGTACTCCAGATGTGCCAAAAATAGGAAAGTTCGCAGCTGGATTATCGGTGCCGTTGTTGCGCGAAGCGATCCCGATTGGTGTCTTCTCGATGGCGCGTGCAAAGCCAGGCCCGTTTTCCGAGCGCCAGATCGAACTCGTTCAGACTTTCGCCGACCAGGCCGTCATCGCGATCGAGAACGTCCGCCTGTTCGAGGAAGTGCAGCAGCGGACGCGGGAGGCCACCGAGGCGCTAGAGTACCAGACGGCGACCAGCGATGTGCTTGGCGTCATCAGCCGCTCGCCCACTGATGTGCAGCCGGTGTTCAACATGATCGCGCAAAGTGCCGCCCGTCTGTGCGAAGCGCAGTTCTGCTTTGTCTACAGATATGATGGCCAGCTTCTGCATTTCGTCGCGCATCACGGCATCACCGAAGAAAGCGTTGAGATCGTACGCAACACCTTTCCCGTGGCACCTACTCGCGGCAGTGCCGCCGAACGGGCGATTCTCTATCTTGAGGTGGCGCAGATCCCGGACCTCACCTTGGATAGTGAGTTCACGCATCGCGCCGCGGCGGCTTTCTCGGGCCTGCGCAGCGTTGTCGCCGTGCCGGTGCTGCGTGACGGCCTGCCCATCGGTTGCATAGCAGTCGGGCGTGCTGAGACGGGCTTTCTTGCCGCCAAGCAAGTCGAACTTCTGAAGACCTTCGCCGACCAGGCCGTGATCGCCATCGAGAATGTCCGCCTGTTTGATGAGGTCCAGGCGCGCACGGCGGAGCTCAGCGAGTCGCTCCAGCAGCAGACGGCGACCGCAGATGTGCTGAAAGTCATCAGCGCATCCGCCTTCGACCTGCAGACGGTGCTGGACACTCTCGTGGAATCGGCAGTCCGGCTGTGTCGCGCGGACAAGGGTTGCCTCGAACGAATTATCGATGGCAGGTTCGAATATGCGGCCATCACCGGATTTCCCCCGGGCTTCAGGGAGTATGGCGAAACGCACCAGACGGAACCCGGCCGCGGATCGGCTGTGGGGCGCGCTGCCGAAGAACTGCGCGTCATCCAGATCGAAGATGTCACCGTGGACCCCGAATATACACATTCGGCGATTGCCGCGGTCGGCGGCATGAGCACCGTCCTTGCAGTGCCGCTGCTTCGTGAAGGCGAACTCCTTGGCACCTTTGCCATGATCCGCACCGAGGTGCGGCCCTTTAACGAGAGGGAAATCGAACTGGTCAAAACCTTCGCCGACCAGGCGGTGATCGCCATCCAGAATGTGCGCCTGTTCGACGAGGTGCAGGCACGTACCGCAGATGTCAGCGAGGCGCTGAGGCAGCAGACGGCGACGGCGGATGTGCTGAAGGTGATCAGCCGCGCGGCTTTCGACCTGCCCACCGTGTTGAACGCTCTGGTCGAATCGGCCGCCAAGCTGTGCGGAGCAAGCTATGGCGGAATCTTCCTTCGTTACGGCAACATGCTGCGTGGCCGCGCCACTATCTCCGAAAGAAAAACCGATTGGATGATGGATCATCCGATCGCAATCGACCGCCGGTGGCTTTCGGGACGCGTAGCCCTCTCGGGTAGTATCGAGTACATACCCGACGTGGAGGAGGATGCGGATTTCAATCTGCAGGAATTCCGGGCAATCACCGACACAAGGGCGCTGATGGGTGTTCCGATGCTCAGAGAAGGCAAGGTCGAGGGCGTGTTCTTCCTCGGGAAGATGGAGCCGAATTCATTCACTTCGCGCCAAGGCGAACTTGTGCAGACGTTCGCCGACCAAGCCGTGATCGCGATCGAGAACGTCAGGCTGTTCGATCAGGTGCAGGCGCGCACTGAGGAACTGTCGCGCTCGCTGGACGACCTGCGCAAGGCCCAGGATCGGCTCGTGCAGACCGAAAAGCTCGCCTCGCTCGGCCAGCTGACCGCGGGTATAGCTCACGAGATCAAGAACCCGCTCAACTTCGTCAACAATTTTTCCTCGCTGTCCGGCGACCTGGTCGTGGAGTTGCGCGAGGCGCTGCAAGGCGCGGCGATTGACGACAAGATCCGCGCGGAGATCGATGAGTTGTCGGACATGCTGAAGGGCAATCTCGACAAGGTGGTACAGCACGGCAAGCGCGCCGACTCGATCGTCAGGAACATGCTGCTCCACTCGCGCTCGGGCTCGGGCGAGCACCGGCCGGTCGACATCAATGCCGTCGTGGAGGAGAGCTTGAACCTCGCCTATCATGGCGCCCGCGCCGAGGGGAAAGGCTTCAACATCATGTTGGAAAGGAATTTCGATCCAGGCGCCGGCGAGGTCGATCTCTTTCCGCAGGAGATCACCCGCGTGCTGTTGAACCTGATCTCCAACGGCTTTTACGCGACGACGAAACGGCGGGCGGCTGAAGGCGAAACGGGTTACGAGCCGGTGTTGGCGGCATCGACGAAAAGCCTGGGCGATGCGGTCGAGATCAGGATCCGCGACAACGGCACCGGCATCCCGCCGGAGGTGAAGGAAAAGATGTTCAACCCGTTCTTCACCACCAAGCCGGCGGGCGAGGGTACGGGGCTCGGCCTGTCCTTGAGCCACGACATCGTCGTGAAACAGCACGCAGGCACCATAGAGGTCGACACCGAGCCGGGCGCCTTCACCGAATTCCGCATCGTCTTGCCGCGCGGGGCCGCGACGCTCGCCAAAGCAGGAGGCAACGCTTGAGTCTGCTCATCCTGGTCGTGGACGACGAGCCTGATGTGGAGGTGCTGTTCAGACAGCAGTTCCGGCGCGATCTTAGGGTAGGACGCTTCGCCATGGCCTTCGCGCTTTCGGCGCCGCAGGCGCTCAACGTAATCGAGGCAGCGGACAGCGCCTCGCTCATCCTCATCCTGTCGGATATCAACATGCCGGGCATGAGCGGCCTGGAGCTTCTGCCGAAAGCGAGGGCGTTGCGTCCCGATGTGCCCGTGATCATGATCACCGCCTATGGCGACGCAGAGACCAATAGGAAGGCGCTGGAAAACGGCGCCGAGGCACTATTGACGAAGCCGCTCGATTTCGTCGCGCTACGCGGCGAGATCGACGTTCGCGTCGGGCTCGCGGCATGACGGCGCTGATCCTGGTCGTCGACGACGAGCCGGACCTGGAGCCGCTGGTCCTGCAGAAATTCCGCCACCAAATCCGCGACGGCGCCGTGAGCTTTATCTTCGCCCGCGACGGCGTCGAGGCGCTCGACCTGATCGCCGCCAATCCCGACATCGAAATGGTCGTTACCGACATCAACATGCCGCGCATGGACGGGCTGTCGCTTCTTGCGAAGCTCCAGGACGCCGAGGAGCGGCTGTCGACCATCATCTTGTCGGCCTATGGCGACATGGCCAACATCCGGACCGCAATGAACCGCGGGGCCTTCGATTTCCTGATGAAGCCGATCGATTTCGCCGACCTCGAGACGACTATCGCCAAGACGCTGAGGCACCTTTCCCTTCTGCGCGACGCGCGGGGCAGGCAGGTGGCGGCCGAGCGCGCGCACGCCTCGCTGTCGCGCTACTTCTCGCCCAACCTCGCCGAGCGGCTCGCCGGCGACGCTGGCGAGCTTGCCGGGCAGCGACGCGAGGTGGCGTCGCTCTTCACTGACATCGCCGGCTTCACTGCGCTGGCGGAAACGCTCGACCCGGCGGTACTGGGCGAACTCCTCAACGCGTACCTCGCCGGCATGACCGAAATCGTTTTCCACCACGAGGGCACGGTGGCCAAGATCGTCGGGGACGCACTGCATGTACTCTTCGGCGCGCCGGGCGAGCAGCCCGACCATGCCGCCCGCGCGGTCGCCAGCGCGCTTGACCTCGACGACTTTTCGGAAGACTTCCGCGCCGGCTGGCGCGCCAGGGGCGTGGCGCTCGGCCCCACCCGCATCGGCGTCCACGCCGGGCCGGCGATCGTCGGCAATTTCGGCGGCGCCCGCTTCTTCGACTACTCCGCCTATGGCGACACCATCAACATCGCGGCGCGGCTGGAAGCCGCCAACAAGCAACTAGGCACCCGTATTTGCGTGAGCGAGAGCGTCGCGAGGCAAGTTGTGAATTTCCGAGGGCGGCCGGTGGGTGACCTCGTGTTGAGAGGACGAACGGAGTCGCTGCGCGCTTTCGAGCCACTGCGGCCTGAGCAATGCGACGACCTCGCGACAAAGGATTACCTCGCCGCCTTCGCCAAGCTGGAAGCCGGCGACCCTAGTGCGGTCACCTCGTTCGCTGCTGAAGTAGGCAGGCGCGCAGAGGACCAGCTTGCGAGCTTCCACTTGAAGCGATTGCTGAACGGGGCGACAGGTCCGCGGATCAACATGGATTGATCGAGCCTACATTCAAATGTCCGCTTCCTCTCCCTTCGATCTCCTTGAGGCTCGTTCCGAAATTCTTCAATACATGAACGGCATCGGCGGGCGCGCCGATCGTGGCGATGGCGCACCTCGGGAACATCCTTGGCCATCGCCAGGGACTGCCGCACCCTCCGATCGAATAGCCGATCAGCAAGGACGGTGCTCGGTAATGATTACGCAGATAGTCGACGGTCGAACGGAGGTCAGCGACATTCGAGGAGAAATTCGTCGGGGCGAATTCGCCCTCGCTCGATCCCAAGCCCGTGAAGTCGAAGCGTAGGACAGCGACTCCTTCGCGAGCGAGCCCAATTGGTTGAGAAGCACCATCCGCTCGTCCATCCGGAGGACCGGGCAATCTATATCGAAGGACTTCGCAAAGCCGGCCTCGGATGAGGCGAAGCGTCAATCGCTGCCCATTCCGAATTAGCAGCGCTCGTTGAACGAGTGCCCCCGCCCTCTCTCTATCGCTTCTCGGGCCCTTTTCTTCCAGCCCGTCCGACTTGGGTGAGATTCGGCGGCCGCCTCATCCAGGCGAATATCTGCTTTTCCACCTTGGCTGCACAAAGCGGACTGGCAGCCTTCGGCCCCGAACAAGACGTTCGGTGCATCGCCCTGAAGCGTCCGCAAGTGGTGCTACCTGCTCGTTCCGATCGATGAGACGAATGGCAATATTCACCCATCTCGGCCATTCTCAGTAGCCACCTGATTAAGTTTTACTTAGGCCGTGATCCCGAACCGAAGGTCAGTGCAGCAAGAAGCGAAACCGGTTTCGGAAAAGGTCATAGCTAATGGAGCCCATCCGATTCTATCGGGGACGGATCAGGCTTTGGTCAGACCGGCCGCACCAGAACGTGTTTTTTCTTGCCGAGCGACAGCTTTACGACCTCTTCCGGGCCAAGATCCTGAAGCGTCACCACCTTGCGATCGTCGGACACCGGCTGGTCGTTGAGGCGCACGGCGCCGCCCTGGATGTGTCGCCGTGCCTCGCCGTTGGACGCGGCAAGTCCGGCGATGACGAACAGCGACAATATGCCGACGCCACTTTCCAGATCGGCCCTGCCCACTTCGACAGTCGGCAGCGTGTCGGCGGTAACACCTTCCTCGAACGTTTTGCGCGCCGTCTCTTCCGCTTGCTCTGCGGCGGCACGGCCGTGCAGCAGCGTACAGACTTCAGTCGCTAGGATCTTCTTCGCCTCGTTGATTTCGGAGCCGCCAAGCCGTTCCAAACGCGCGACCTCGTCCAGAGGCAACGTCGTGTAGAGCTTGAGAAAGCGGCCGACATCGGCGTCCTCGGTGTTGCGCCAGTATTGCCAGAATTCGTATGGCGACAGCATTTCGGCATCGAGCCAGACAGCGCCTGAAGCCGACTTGCCCATCTTGGCGCCGGATGAGGTGGTGAGCAGGGGCGTGGTCAGCGCGTAAAGCTGCGCGCCCTCCATGCGATGACCGAGATCGATGCCGTTGACGATGTTGCCCCACTGGTCGGAACCACCCATCTGCAGCCGGCAGCCGAGACGCTTGTAGAGCTCGACGAAGTCATAGGCCTGCAGGATCATGTAGTTGAATTCGAGGAACGACAGTGATTGCTCGCGCTCGAGCCTGAGCTTGACCGAATCGAAGGCCAGCATGCGGTTGACGGAGAAGTGCCGGCCGACATCGCGCAGGAAGTTGACGTAGTTGATTTCCATCAGCCAATCGGCGTTGTTGACCATGATGGCGTCGTTCGGACCACCGCTGAATTTGAGGTAGGGCATGAAATTGCGGCGGATACCGGCCAGATTGTCCTCAATGTCCTGCGGCGTCAGAAGCTTGCGTGCCTCGTCCTTGAACGACGGATCGCCGATCATCGAGGTCCCGCCGCCCATCAGCGCGATCGGCCGGTGACCGGTCTGCTGCAGCCAGTGCAGCATCATGATCTGGATCAGCGACCCGGCATGCAGGCTCTTGGCGGTCGCATCGAAGCCGATATAAGCGCTCACCGTCTCCTTGGCGAAAAGCTGGTCGAGGCCGGCATCATCCGAAATCTGGTGGATGAAACCGCGCTCGCTCATTATGCGCAGGAAATCGGATTTGAAGGCGGACATCTTTTCTTTCCCGAAAGCGCCCAACCGAAGCGGATCGGGCGTGGTATGCGTGAAGGCGGGCGTTTAGCATCCAAGCGCGATCAGCAAAAGGGGAATCCGGTTTTGCGGCCCGCGCGGATGGCGTGCGGATGCTTGCTTCATCGTTTGGGCTGGCGTAATGAGGCGCCGCGCCAGCGGGTTCTTGCAGCACTTACCCCGCTGGAACGGCACCGCACGGCATCGAATCGAATGCCATATCCTGTGACAGAGCCCGACGCGATATGCCGGAGATATCCATCATCATTCCTTGCCGGAACGAGGCGGCGAACCTGCCGCTTCTGCTCGATGAGATCGGGGCGGCGATGGCCGGGCGCGACTTCGAGGTGATCGTCGTCAACGATGGCTCGACCGACGAAACCGCTTCGGTCCTTGCCGTCCAGGCAGTACTTCGGCCGTTTCCGCTTCGCCACCTCCGGCATGAGAAATCCGCCGGCCAGTCGCTCTCTGTGCGTTCGGGCGCATGGGCGGCCCGCGGCGATATCGTCGCTACGATCGACGGCGACGGCCAAAACGATCCCAAATACATTCCGGTGCTGGTCGACGCCCTGCGGCAGGCCGGTCCCGATTTCGGTGTTGCGCAAGGAGAGCGCCTGAAGCGCCGTGACAGCAAGATCAAACAACTGGCGTCCCGTTTTGCCAACTGGCTGAGAAAGGCCATCCTGCATGACGAGACCCGCGACACGGGCTGCGGCCTGAAGGCGATCCATACCGGTATCCTCAGGAAATTGCCGTTCTTCGACGGCACGCACCGCTTTGTTCCGGCGCTCGTCATCCAGGAGGGGTATCGCGTCGTGCATTGCGACGTCGTCGACCGCTCTCGCCGCCACGGTAAGTCGAATTACGGAATTTTCGATCGCGGCCTGCAAGGGGTGCTTGATCTCGCCGGTGTCTGGTGGCTGCGCCGTAGGCGCCGGAGAATGCCAAAAACAGAGGAAATCAGGCATGGCTAACGTGCTTCAGGAATTGGCGATCTGGCTTCACGAGGTCTTCGTCAAGCAATTCGATGCGTGGGTTCTGCTCGGCTTCGTCGCTCAGTTCTTTTTTTCGATGCGCTTCGTCGTGCAGTGGATCGCGTCGGAAAAAGCCAAGCGCAGCGTCGTGCCGATCGCTTTCTGGTTCTTTTCGCTGTTCGGCGGCAGCCTGCTGCTGATCTATGCCATCCAGCGGCAGGATCCGGTGTTCATCGCCGGTCAATCCATGGGCATGTTCATCTATGTTCGCAATCTCTGGCTGATTGCCAATGAGCGCAAGGCGGCGATGACGAAGGTCGACTGAGCGACGGGCCTCCGTAAGAAGCAAACCGAAGGGGCTGACGTGGCGAGCAGGAACTATCTTTTTCTCTTCCTGTTCAGCCTGCTGATGACGATTTCGGGACTGGCGGCCATGCCGCCGCTCGACCGCGATGAGCCGCGCTTCGTCCAGGCCACCAAACAGATGGCCGAGACCGGCGACTATGTCGACATTCGCTTCCAGGAACGCTCACGCTACCAGAAGCCGATCGGCATCTACTGGTTGCAATCGGCAGCCGTCGCGCTGAGCGGCGAGGGCGCCGAGGCGCCGATCTGGGTGTATCGACTGGTCTCGGCGCTGGGTATCGCCATTGCCGTTGTGGCGACGGCCTGGACAGGGGCCAATCTTTTCGGCGCCAACGCCGGTCTGGCCGCCGGCCTTGTCATGGCTGCGATCTTCGCGACGGCTTTCGAGGGGCGTGACGCCAAGACCGACGCGATGCTTTTGGCCTGCTGCGTGGCGGCGCAAGGCGCGCTGGCGCAGATCTATACGTCGTCGCGGCGGAACGAAGTCGTCGGCAGCCACCTGCCATGGATATTCTGGGTAGCCCAGGGTGCGGCAATCCTGATCAAAGGGCCGATCGCGCCGCTGCTGTCGGCGCTGACGGTCGCCGTGCTGTTCGCGTTCGAGCGGGACTGGCGCTGGCTGTCGAAGCTGAAGGCGGGGCGCGGCCTGGCTCTCGTGTTGCTGATCATCCTGCCCTGGCTCGTCCTGATCACCTGGAAAAGCGGCGGCACTTTCCTGCAGCAGGCAGTCGGCAAGGATATGCTCGGCAAGGTCGCACAGGGCGAGGAATCGCATGGCCTGCCGCCCGGCTTCTATGTCTTGACCTATTCGCTGTTCATGTGGCCGTTCGGCCTGATCGCGGTGGGTGCCGGGCTCCAGGCACTCAATCGTCTGCGCGACGATCCCCGGCTCCGCTTCTGCCTCGCCTGGTACATTCCGTTCTGGCTACTGTTCGAACTGATCCCGACAAAACTGCCGCACTATGTCCTGCCGGCCTATCCCGGCATGGCGCTCATGGTCGGTTGGCTTTTGACATTGAAGCCGCAGGACGCGAACGCGCCGCTCCAGCGCTGGCAGACCTGGTTGTGGTGGGCGACTGCCTTTGGCCTCGCCTTGGTCACAACAGGCCTTACCGTGCTCTGCATTGCCGCGCCGCTGTATTTTACCGGCACCTTCTCATGGTGGAGCATTCCGGCTGCCCTTGCTGCGCTCGGAGCCGGCTATCTCGGCTTCTCGCGCCAACTGCAAGTGCGGCTCGGCCGTATTGGGGCAATCGCGATTTGCGCCGGTACCACCTACGCCGTGCTGTTCGGTGTCATCGCGCCGTCGTTGAAGCCTATTTGGATGAGCCGCGAGATCGAGGCTGCGGTTCGCGCCAATCGACCCTGCGAGACGATGGTGCTTGCCTCGGCCGGGTATCACGAACCGAGCCTGGTATTTCTGGTGGGCACAGAAACGATATTGACCAATGTCGATGGTACTGCGCAACATCTGCTTGCCGATCCTGCCTGCGCGCTGGCGCTAGCACCGGTTGGCGAGGAAAAGCGGCTGGACGACCTGCTGGCAGGGCAGGGCAGGTTGGCGAACCGCGTCGCCCGGATCGATGGCGTCAACTATTCATCGGGGGAGAAAATGTCACTTGGTCTATACCGGATCATCAACTGACTTCAGTGGTTTGACATGAGCATTGGTCGCAGAGCTCTGGTTCTTGAGCTGCTTCGAAAGCTGCCGGCGCGGTCGGTGGGCAATCTCCAGAAAACGATAGCGATCGCTCGTTCCCGATTTGCGAGGCGGCCGGCCAATTATTCCAGGATGCCATGGCTGACCTTGGTAGTCGCCTATCTGCTTCTGACCGCTGCCAGCATGGTTTTCCTGGATGGCATTGCCGTCAGCTGGCGAGACCGCTGGCCGAACGGGCTTGTCGCGGTCGCCAACGGCTTTACCAGTTTCGGCTTGGGCGGCTGGTATCTCATACCGCCGCTGGTGCTGTTCGTGCCGGCCAATCTGCTGGACTGGCAAGCCCTTTCAAGGCGTTGGCGCATGGTTGCATACAACTGGACCTGCTTCGCCTTCTTCGTGCTGAGCGCGGCCGGTTTGTCGGGGCTGACGGTGACGGTCTTGAAGCACGTCTTCGGCCGCAGCCGGCCAGTCCTGGACATGGGGTTATTCTCGTTCCGCCCATTCGAGTTCGACCCGTATTTCGCCAGTTTTCCCTCCGGCCATGCAACGAATATGGGCATGCTTGCGGCCGTGGTGATCCTTCTTTCCCCGGCATGGGGGAAATACGTTGTTTTGCCCATCACCGTCTGGGTAGCGGCGACGCGGATTGCGGTCGGTGCACACTATCCGAGCGATACGATCGCGGGCTTCGGCCTCGGCATGGCTTGCACCGTCGTTACGGCGCTGGTCTTTGCCCGGCTCGGCTTCATCTTCCGCCAAACTGCGGCGGGACTGCCGATCCGCAAGAAGACATTCAGGCTCAGCGCGGCGTGGCGCAAGCCGGCCGGGTCGACACCGACGCCTGTCCTGGCAGCAGCCAATCCCTGACGGATACTACTTGCTATCCAGCCCGCCGTAGGATCGTACCAGCCGGACCATGTCGGGCGAGTTCGGGCTCTCGCTCTCGAGCCCTTCGGCAACACCGCTACGGTCGGCGATCGGCCGGTTCTGGCTGACCTTCCACTTGCCTTGGATGTCAGTGATCTCGATTTCCAGCCCGACAATGCCCTTGATCTGCGACTGGATGAAGGTGGTTGGCGCGTCGGTCACCGCCCAAGGTGCTTCGCGAGCGCCTTCCTGTGACACCGTCAAATCGGAAATCTGCTGGGCCAGCCAGTCCTGGTCCTCGATCACCGTTACGATGCCGCGCACCTGGACAATGGCGTAGTTCCAGGTCGGCACGACCTTGCCGGTCTCGCGCTTGGTTTCATACCAGGACGGCGTCACATAGGCGTCTGTGCCCTGGAAGACGACCAGCACCGGCGATGCCGGGCTGTCGGCCAGCAGCCGCCATTGCGGATTGGCTCTCGCCAGATGCGCGCGCAACCTGCCGTTCGGCGGCACATCGGCGTCGAGCAGGAACGGGATCGCGTTGGCGACCGGCCCCTCGGCTCCATTTGAGATCAGCAGGCCAAGCGGATGCGCCCGGATCAGCCCGTGCAGCACGTCCTGCCGCGTTTCCTGGAAATGAGGGGGCTGGTACATCGCTGCTATCTCAGCCGTTTCGGCCGCGGGTCGGACAATTCACCGGCCAACCGGCGATCGAGATAGTCCGCGCATTCCTGGAGCAGGAGGTCCGCATCGTTGGAGAAGAAATGGTTGGCGCCGGGCAAGGTCTTCTGGGTGATGGTGATGCCCTTTTGCGTATGCAATTTGTCGACCAGCCCCTGCACATCCTTCGGCGGCGCCACCTTGTCGGCGTCGCCATGGATGATGAGGCCAGACGACGGGCAGGGCGCCAGGAACGAGAAATCATAGGTGTTGGGCTGCGGCGCGATCGAGATGAAGCCTTCGATCTCCGGCCGGCGCATCAGAAGCTGCATGCCGATCCACGAGCCGAACGAATAGCCGGCGACCCAGCAGCTCTTGGAATCCGGGTGCAGCGACTGCACCCAGTCAAGTGCCGCGGCCGCATCCGACAATTCGCCGGTGCCATGGTCGAATTCGCCCTGGCTGCGGCCAATGCCGCGAAAATTGAAGCGAAGCGTGGTGAAATCCCGCTTCTGGAACATGTAGAAGAGGTCGTAGACGATCTTGTTGTTCATCGTGCCGCCGAACTGGGGGTGCGGATGCAGGACGATGGCAATCGGCGCGCTCTTTTCCTTGGAAGGCTGGTAGCGACCCTCCAGGCGGCCGGCCGGACCGGTAAAAATGACCTCAGGCATAAAATACTCCACATGGCATAAGAATGCGCGGCGCCCGGAACAACTCTTCCTCTGGCCTTGACGCAGGGCGAGCGTCTTCTTAGAAGCTAGTTTAGAATTGTTCAAAACTGGGTGGCCAAAAAAATCGTGGCTCGGCCACCCGCGCCGCAAGTCGCGTAAATAGGACGGCTTGCCTTGCAATTTCAAGGAAATAACGCGCTATCCTCGCGGAATGGCTCTTGAAGGGACCAATCGAAACGAAAATGACCGGAAGACGCGCCTATCTCGACTATAATGCCAGTGCGCCGCTGCTTGCCGCGGCGCGTGCGGCAATGATTGCCGCCCTCGATGCCGCCGCCAACCCGTCTTCGGTCCATGCCGAGGGGCGCGCCGCACGGCGGCTGATCGAGAATGCGAGGCGCGATGTGGCAGCACTGGTCAACGCCAGGGCCGAGCATGTCGTGTTCACCTCCGGTGCGACGGAAGCCGCCTCGACGTTGCTGACGCCGGATTGGCAGATGGGGCGCGGCACTATCCGCATGGGCCGGCTCTACGTCTGCGAGGCCGACCATCCTTGCGTGCTGAATGGCGGGCGTTTTCCAGCAGCCCAGGTGACGCGGATCGGCGTCGAGGGCAACGGCATAATCAAGCTGGACGCGTTGGCGGCGGCACTCGCCGCGCACGACAAGGTAGACGGCCTGCCGCTGGTGGCGACCCATGCCGCCAACAACGAGACCGGCGTCATCCAGCCCGTCGACCGCATCGCCGAAATCGTCAAGGCGGCGGGCGGCATCCTGGTCGTCGACGCCGTGCAGGCGGCCGGTCGCATTCCGCTCGATATGTCAGCGGGTTACGCCGATTACTTGATTCTGTCTTCGCACAAGATCGGCGGTCCCAAGGGCGTTGGCGCCATCGTCGCCGCTTCGGACCTGATGATGCCGAGGCCCTTGATCACGGGCGGCGGCCAGGAAAGGGGTCATCGCGGCGGCACCGAAAACCCGGCCGCGATCGTCGGTTTTGGCGCGGCGGCGCGGGAGGCCCTGATCGGATTGAAGAGCATTGACGCAGTCGGTCGCCATCGCGACGAGATCGAGGCCTTCGTAAAAACGCTGGTGCCGGATGCGGAAATCTTCGGAACCGGCGCGCCGAGGCTTGCCAATACGACATTCTTCGCTATTGCGGGCATCAAGGCCGAGACGGCGCAGATCGCCTTCGACCTGGCCGGCGTGGCGCTGTCGGCCGGATCGGCCTGTTCGTCGGGCAAGGTCGGCCCGAGCCATGTGCTGAAGGCCATGGGGCACAGTGACAGCCTTGGCGCTTTGCGCGTGTCCATCGGCCACGCAACGAGCGCCGAGGACATCGAACTGTTCCGTGCCGCGCTGGCAGATATTGCCTCGCGCCGCGGGGGCAGGGAAAAAGCCGCCTGAGTGCGGCAGAATGATGCAGGCCTTCCGGCCTGGTAGAGCCGTGCGTTTCATGGTGGCCGGGTGAATTTCCGGCAGGGACGCACTATATGGAACTTACGCCGCTTAGGGTTGCCCTCGGGGTACTCGTTTCGCGGTGCCATAGTTTGAAAACTGCCGGGCCTTGACCCCGGCGTGGATGGAGAACGCATATGCCTGCTGTGCAGGACACGATCGATCGGGTCCGAAAGATCGACGTCGACCAGTATAAATACGGATTCCAGACCGAAATCGCGATGGACAAGGCCCCAAAGGGCCTGAGCGAAGATATTATCCGCTTCATTTCAGCGAAGAAGGACGAGCCGTCCTGGATGCTGGAATGGCGTCTGGAAGCCTATCGGCGCTGGGTGACGCTGGACGAGCCGAAGTGGGCGCGCGTCCATTATCCGAAGATCGATTTCCAGGACCTCTACTACTATGCGGCGCCCAAGAGCACGCCGGGACCGACCTCGCTGAGCGACGTCGATCCCGAACTGTTGAGGGTCTATGAAAAGCTCGGTATCCCGCTGAAGGAACAGGAAATCCTCGCCGGCGTGCAGAAAACCGATGTGTCGGAATTCGAGGAAGCCAGCGACAATGTCTACAAGTCTGGTCGCGTCGCCGTCGATGCTGTGTTCGATTCAGTTTCCGTCGTCACCACCTTCAAGAAGGAGCTGGCACAGGCCGGCGTCATCTTCTGCTCGATCTCGGAAGCCATCCGCGAGCATCCGGAACTGGTGAAGAAGTATCTCGGTTCGGTCGTGCCGACCTCCGACAATTTCTACGCCACGCTGAATTCGGCGGTGTTCACCGATGGCTCCTTCGTGTTCGTGCCCAAGGGCGTGCGATGCCCGATGGAATTGTCGACTTATTTCCGCATGAACGAGAAGAATACCGGCCAGTTCGAGCGCACGCTGATCATCGCCGAGGAGGGGGCATACGTCTCCTATCTCGAAGGCTGCACGGCGCCGCAGCGCGACGAGAACCAGCTTCACGCCGCCGTGGTCGAACTGATCGCGCTCGACGATGCCGAGATCAAATACTCGACGGTGCAGAACTGGTACCCCGGCGATGCCGAGGGCAAGGGCGGCATCTACAATTTCGTCACCAAGCGTGGCGACTGCCGTGGCGATCGCTCGAAGATTTCGTGGACGCAGGTCGAGACCGGCTCGGCGATCACCTGGAAATATCCGAGCTGCATCTTGCGCGGCGACGATTCCAGCGGCGAGTTCTATTCGATCGCCGTGTCGAACGGCTACCAGCAGGTCGATAGCGGCACCAAGATGATCCATCTCGGCAAGAACACGTCGAGCCGTATCATCTCCAAGGGCATTGCCGCCGGCTTCTCGCAGAACACCTATCGCGGGCAGGTCTCGGCGCACCGCAAGGCGACCAACGCCCGCAACTTCACCAATTGCGACTCGCTGCTCATCGGCGACCAGTGCGGCGCGCATACCGTGCCCTACATGGAAGCCAAGAACGCGACGGCGCAGTTCGAGCATGAGGCGACCACCTCGAAGATTTCCGAGGACCAGAAATTCTACGTCATGCAGCGCGGCATTCCGGAAGAAGAGGCGATCGCGCTGATCGTCAACGGCTTCGTCAAGGACGTCATCCAGCAACTGCCGATGGAGTTCGCGGTCGAGGCGCAGAAGCTGATTGGGATTAGCTTAGAGGGCTCGGTCGGCTGACCGGATAAAAATTTTCAGGAAAAGAAAAAATGCTTGAGATCAGAAACCTGCATGCCCGCATCGTCGATGACGGCACCGAGATCATCCGCGGCTTGAACCTGACGGTGAAAGCCGGTGAGGTCGCCGCCATTATGGGCCCTAACGGCTCAGGAAAATCGACGCTGTCCTACATCCTCGCCGGTCGCGAGGATTATGAAGTGACCGAAGGCGAAATCCTCTACAACGGCCAGTCGATCCTCGAAATGGACCCGGCCGAGCGTGCCACCGCAGGCATCTTCCTCGCCTTTCAGTATCCGATGGAGATACCGGGCGTGGCGACGATGGAATTCCTGAAAGTGGCGATGAACGAGCAGCGCAAGGCGCGCGGCGAGGAGCCGCTGAAGATCCCCGAATTCCTGAAGCGCGTGAAGGACGCGGCCGCCTTGCTCGACATGGACATGGCAATGCTGAAACGGCCGCTCAATGTCGGCTTTTCCGGCGGCGAGAAGAAGCGCGCCGAGATCCTGCAGATGAAGCTTCTGGAGCCAAAACTGTGCGTGCTCGACGAGACTGATTCCGGCCTCGACATCGATGCGCTGAAGATCGTCTCGGAAGGCGTCAATGCGTTGCGCGCGCCAGACCGCGCCATCGTCATCATCACCCACTACCAGCGCCTGCTTCAGTACATCGTGCCGGATAGTGTGCACGTGCTCTACAGAGGCCAGGTGGTCAAGTCCGGCGACAAGTCGCTGGCGCTCGACCTCGAAGCCAATGGCTATGCCGGCGTGATCGGCCAAGCCGCGTGAGATGCCAGAAGGCCCAGAAGGCAAGCCAAACAAGGCGAAACTGATGAATATACACACGACACCCCAGCGAACGCCGGCCGAAACAGCGCTGATCGACGCCTTCAGCGACCGGCTGTCGCTGCTGCCCGGCGACGGCACGGTGATGCTGAAGCGCGACGACGCCATCGAGGCGATCAAGAGCGGACTGCCGACGCGGCGCATCGAATCCTGGCATTACACCGACCTGCGCCGTCTGCTGAATGCAGTGCCGGACTTCGATCCGGCAGCCGCCGCGAAAGCCATTGCGCCGATCGTTGAGGGCTCCGTCATTTTGCCGGTGCTGAACGGCGTGTCGAGCGCGAAAGTGCCTGTCATCGACGGCGTTATCGTCCAGCGCCTGTCGGAGAAATTAACCGACGGCAGCATCGCACCTGGGCTCGATCCCTACGGCACCGACGATGCCATCGGCGCACTGAACACAGCCTTTGTCGCCGACGGCTATTTTGTCGACATCGCCGATGGCGCCGAACTGGACAAGCCAGTCGAGTTGCAGAACCTGCAGGCCGGCGGCCAGACGCATGTGCGCCTGGCCGTCCGCGTCGGTGCCGGCGCCAAGGCTGTCATCGTCGAGCGCCAGACGGGCGAGGGCGCCGCACTGGTCAGTTCGGTCAGCCAGCTTCTGCTTGACGAGGGCGCCGACGTGACGTGGCTGATCGTGCAGGAGCAGCCGGATACGGCCACGCATCTTGCCCAGTTCAAGGCGCATCTTGGCAAGAATTCCAAACTGACGCTGTTCGTGATGAATGCCGGCGGCAAGCTGGTGCGTCAGGAGATCGTGGTCAAGACGACAGGCGAAGGCGCCGATTTCACGCTGCGCGGCATCAACCTGCTTGCCGGCGACACCCATACGGACGTGACCATGGTGCTCGACCATGCCGTGCCGCACACGGCTTCCACGGAAGTGATCCGCAACGTGGTGACGGGAAGAGCGCGCGGCGTCTTCCAGGGGCGCATCAACGTCCACCAATATGCGCAGAAGACCAACGCCAAGATGGCCTGCAACACGCTGCTTCTGTCGGACGACGGCGAGTTCTCGACCAAGCCGGAGCTCGAGATCTTCGCCGACGACGTCGTCTGCGGCCATGGCGCGACCGTCACCGAGATCGACCACAGCCATCTGTTCTACCTGATGGCGCGCGGTATCGACGAGAAGTCGGCCCGTGGCCTGTTGGTGAAGGCGTTCGTCGCCGAGGTGATCGAGGAACTGGACGACGAGGCGATTGTCGAGGCGCTGGAAACGAGGCTCGACGGCTGGTTCGCGACGCACGGGTGAAGTGGGTGAGGGGTGCTGGACGGAATGAGGCGATGCCTCGAGAGAGCTTGTGATGGACCAGAAAGTCGAAAACATCCCCTACGACGTCGAGGCGATCCGCCGCGACTTCCCGATCCTGTCGCGGGAAGTCTACGGCAAACCGCTGGTCTATCTCGACAATGGCGCTTCGGCACAGAAGCCGCAGATCGTGCTCGACACCATCCAGCACGCTTATTCCCAGGAATACGCCAACGTCCATCGCGGGCTGCATTTCCTGTCGAATGCCGCGACCGATGCCTATGAGAAAGCGCGCGAGACGGTTCGCCGTTTCCTCAACACGCCAAGCACCGACAACATCGTCTTCACTTCCAACACGACCGCGGCGATCAACACTGTCGCCTACGGCTATGGCATGCCCAATATCGGCGAGGGCGACGAAATAGTCCTTTCGATCATGGAGCACCATTCCAACATCGTGCCGTGGCATTTCATCCGCGAGCGGCAGGGTGCCAAGCTTGTCTGGGTGCCGGTCGACGATCTCGGCGTCTTCCATATCGAAGAGTTCGAGAAGCGGCTGACCGATCGCACCAAGCTCGTCGCCATCACGCACATGTCGAATGCGTTGGGCACGGTGACGCCGATCAAGGAGATCGTCCGTATCGCGCACGCGCGCGGCATTCCGGTGCTGGTCGACGGCAGCCAGAGCGCCGTGCATATGCCGATCGACGTCCAGGATCTCGACTGCGATTTCTTCGTCTTCACCGGCCACAAAGTCTACGGGCCCTCGGGCATCGGCGTGCTCTATGGCAAGAAGGACATGCTGGAACGCATGCGCCCATTCATGGGCGGCGGCGAGATGATCGAGGAGGTGACGCAAGACATCGTCACCTACAACGATCCGCCGCACCGCTTCGAGGCCGGCACGCCGCCGATCGTGCAGGCGATCGGGCTGGGCTCTGCGCTGGAATACATGGAAAAGATCGGCCGCGAGCGCATTGCCGCGCACGAGGCCGATTTGAAGGATTATGCCCATCAGCGGCTGCGGGCCATCAACTCGCTGCGCATCTTCGGCGATGCGCCCGATAAGGGCGCCATCATCTCCTTCGAGCTTCAGGGCATTCATGCCCACGACGTGTCGATGGTAATCGATAGGCAAGGCGTTGCTGTCCGCGCAGGCACGCATTGCGCCCAGCCGCTGTTGAAACGTTTCGGCGTAACCTCCACATGCAGAGCATCGTTCGGCATGTATAATACCAGGGCCGAAGTCGACGCTTTGGCAGATGCGCTCGAAAAAGCGCGAAAGTTCTTCGGGTGACGATCATGGATGATGCAGGCCGCACCGCTGAGACCACTTCGGAAACGACCGCTAACGGTCTAGTTTCCGCCTCGGCCATTCCCGCCGACGAACTGGCGCGGCTGACCGACGACATCGTCTCGGCGCTCAAGACAGTCTACGATCCGGAAATCCCGGCCGACATCTACGAGCTTGGCCTGATCTACAAGATCGACATCGAGGACGACCGCTCGGTCAAGATCGACATGACGCTGACCGCGCCGGGCTGTCCGGTGGCCGGCGAAATGCCCGGCTGGGTGGAGAATGCCGTCGGCGCCGTCGAAGGCGTGTCCGGCGTCGAGGTCAACATGACCTTCGATCCGCCCTGGTCGCCCGACCGCATGTCGGAAGAGGCGCAGGTCGCGGTGGGCTGGTATTAATGGGCATACTTGCGCCGGGCAGAAAATTTCACCATTTTAGGTGAGGAATCATTCGGCAGGCCTTGAACCTGCACGCAATGGAGAAAGAAGAAGATGGGACGCTTCGCCGTCATCACGATGACCGAAAAGGCTGCTGACCGGGTGCGCGAGATCGTCGCAACCCGTGAGAATGCGCATGGCATTCGTCTCGGCATCAAGAAGGGCGGCTGCGCCGGCATGGAGTATACGGTCGACCTGGTGACCGAGCCGAACACCAAGGACGATCATATCGAGCGCGACGGCGCCCATGTCTATGTCGCGCCCGAAGCGGCGCTTTTCCTGTTCGGCACCGAGATGGATTTCGAGCAGACGACGCTGCGCACCGGCTTCACCTTCCGCAACCCGAACCAGAGTTCGGCCTGCGGTTGCGGCGAATCGGTTGAGCTCAAGCCGGCCGATCTGAAGGCACTGGCCGAGGCACGCGCTTCGGCCTGATCGGGCTCCTCACTCCACCCACATTTTTGTTCGTTTGTGCCAGTCGGCGATCGACTCTTCCGGGTAGACGTCGAACACCTTGTCGCCCTTGCCGACGTCAGGTTCGACCCAGTTCGCCTTGTATTTCAGCATGAGATGCACCTTTTCAGGTGGTTTCGGCAGGTCTGTGTCGATCGCCGGCGCGAAGGGATGGACCAGTTCCGGCCAGGTCGGATCGTAGAGCCACAGTGCCGATCCGCATTTCCGGCAGAAATTCCGCTCGCCCGTTGAAACCTCGCATTGCGGATGCTCGTCGTCCTCGATCTCCGCCTGGTAGACGCCAAGATTGCGTTTGCCCTTGATTTTCAACGTGTCGAAATCGGCGCCGAGATTGATGGCAAAGCCACCGCCGCCCTGCTGCTTGCGGCAGATCGAGCAGTAGCACAGCATGAACGGCACCGGCGTGTGGCTTTCCACCTCGAAACGGACAGCGTTGCACCGGCAGGACCCTTTGAGCAGAAGCGGCATGAAAAAACTCCGACGAAATTGGTCTCAACTTGTCAGGATGGTGCTGGTTGCGGCGATGACAAGGAGAAATCCCGATGACATGATCGCGGCATGGACAATGAACGCATCGCCGAACTTTTCGAAGGCTTGGGCCCGGTCAGCATCCGCAAGCTGTTCGGCGGCAAGGGCATCTACTTCGACCGGGTCATCGTCGCGATCGTCCTTCGCGGTGAACTTTTGCTGAAGGCCGACGCGGAAAGCGCGCCGGAATTCGAAGCGGCCGGCTGTCGGCAATGGACCTATACCGGCTCGAGGCATGGCAAACTCGTGTCCATGCCATACTGGAGCATCCCTGACAGTGCCTTCGATGATCCGGATGAGATGGCGGTCTGGGCACGCCGGGCCTATGAGGCGGGGCTGCGGGCCGGCAAGTAGGCTTGCCTCCCCGCTGGTCATCACCTCATGCCAAGTCCTGCGCCTCGGGCACAAGGGTCAGCGCCTCAGCAAAACTCGCCGCCGTAAAAGCCGGCGCACGCCCCATACCCTCGCTGGCAAGCATCGCCACGGCAACGCCTTCGCGTAGCGCCGCACGTAGTGTCAGGCCGTTGAGCAGGGCAGCCACCGTTGCACCCCCCAGCGCATCGCCGGCGCTGTCCGACACCTTTCCTGGGGCTGGCGGCAGGATCGAGAAGGCGCCGACCTCGTCGAAGCCCAGCACCGGACCGTCATCCGCCGTCACGACGCCGCCTTTGAGGTCCGCGCGCCTCAGGCCGTCGATGATATCTTGCTCCGCAGCACCGATACCCACATCGGCGAGTGCGATGGCCTCGCGCCGGTTCATGAAGACCAGCGCCAGACTGCCGAGCATTGGCGCGAGTCGCGCCGCCTTGGCCGGTGAGACGGCAAGGGCGAAAACCGGCTTGCCGGCGGCAAGCGCCACCAGCCGCTCAAGTGCTGCCGATGGCAGGTTTGCGTCGCACAGGATCGCATCGGCAGTGCTGATCGCCTCGCGCACCTTGGCGCGGCGGATCTGCTTGGCAAGCGCCAGATCGTAGAGCGCCATGTCGGCAAGGCCGACGATCAGCGCACCGTCGCCGTCGACCAGCATCGTGTTGCTCGGCGTCGCGCGATCGAGGAACACCGCGGACAGATCGGCAATGCCGGCAGCATGGATGGCGCGCGAGACCGTATCGGCCAGAACATCACCGCCGCGCACCGAAAGCAGCGAGCCGGAAACGCCGCGGCGCACGGCGCTGCGCAGCGCATTGAAGACGGCGCCGCCGACAGCCTCGCGCATCGTGCCGGGATTCGACGCTGCCGGCACAAAGGCGCCCGAAACCTGGCCGCGCCGATCTATATAGGCGCCGCCTACGGCCAGGATTGTCGGCGACTTCATCATGCCGGCGAGAAGACCATTGCTGTTGCCAGGTGAAGACTAGGTTGTCCGGCGGAACCCGGCAACCGGAGGCGCGATTCGGAAGATGCCGGCACGATCCTGCGGGAGACGCGGGATACATCTTGGCGTGAAAGCGCGAAACAAAAAAAGAACAAATGCGGATACTTTTTGTTTTTCAATGGGTTGTATCCCCTTGCCAAATGAGAACAAAAAAGGTACAAATTAATAAGGATTACGGATTGTCCGGCCTTCATTGACGACCAAGGGGTGATGTATCATGGCTCAGAATTCTTTGCGGCTTGTAGAGGACAAAGCAGTGGATAAATCAAAGGCTCTGGATGCGGCGCTGTCGCAAATCGAGCGTGCCTTCGGCAAGGGCTCGATCATGCGGCTCGGCGCAAACGAGCAGGTCGTCGAGATCGAAACGGTGCCGACCGGCTCGCTTGGCCTCGACATCGCGCTTGGCGTCGGCGGTCTGCCGCGCGGCCGCATCGTCGAGATCTACGGGCCGGAAAGCTCGGGCAAGACGACGCTAGCGCTGCACACGGTGGCCGAGGCCCAGAAGAAGGGCGGCATCTGCGCCTTCGTCGATGCTGAGCATGCGCTCGATCCGGTCTATGCCCGCAAGCTCGGCGTCGATCTCGAGAACCTGCTGATCTCGCAGCCTGATACCGGCGAGCAGGCGCTGGAGATCTGCGACACGCTGGTGCGTTCCGGCGCCATCGACGTGCTGGCGGTCGATTCGGTCGCGGCGCTGACGCCGCGCGCCGAAATTGAGGGCGAGATGGGCGATTCGCTGCCGGGCCTGCAGGCCCGCCTGATGAGCCAGGCGCTGCGCAAGCTGACCGCCTCGATCTCGCGCTCCAACACCATGGTCATCTTCATCAACCAGATCCGCATGAAGATCGGCGTCATGTTCGGTTCGCCCGAGACCACGACCGGCGGCAACGCGCTGAAATTCTATGCTTCGGTCCGCCTCGACATTCGCCGCATCGGCTCGGTCAAAGACCGCGACGAGGTCGTCGGCAACCAGACCCGCGTCAAGGTCGTCAAGAACAAGCTGGCGCCGCCCTTCAAGGTGGTCGAATTCGACATCATGTATGGCGAGGGCGTGTCCAAGACTGGCGAGCTGGTCGACCTTGGCGTCAAAGCCGGCGTGGTCGAGAAGTCGGGCGCCTGGTTCTCCTACAATTCGCAGCGTCTCGGCCAGGGCCGTGAGAACGCCAAATTGTTCCTGCGCGACAATCCCGATACGGCGCGCGAGATCGAATTGGCGCTGCGGCAGAATGCCGGGCTGATCGCGGAGAAATTCCTCGAGAATGGTGGTTCCGAAGGCGGCGACGATGGTTTCGAGGATGAAGCCGGCGCGATGTGAGGCTTCGGTGGTGGCCGGAGTTTGGCCATAATTCCCGCTCATCACCTGCAGCTCATGTAATCGAGTTCTGTATTGTTGCGTTTCGAACCGCCGGCCTAGCGCCGGCGGTTTGCGTTTCAGCGGCGGCGCCGAGATGACCGACAAGCCCTGCAAATTGGCCCAATTCCGTGTTTCTGGACAGGGTGCAACGCGGCGGCTAAAAGGCCATGTCCATTTGCCGTCGGCCGGGCCGACGGCTCTCTCTAAAAGTTAAAAGGCAGTATTATTCATGAGTGGCGTTAACGAGATCCGGTCGACATTCCTCGACTATTTCCGCAAGGAGGGTCACGAGGTCGTCGCGTCGAGCCCGCTGGTGCCGCGCAACGATCCGACGCTGATGTTCACCAATGCCGGCATGGTGCAGTTCAAGAACGTCTTCACAGGCCTGGAAAAGCGACCTTATTCGCGTGCCACGACGGCTCAGAAGAGTGTGCGCGCCGGCGGCAAGCACAATGACCTCGACAATGTCGGCTACACCGCCCGCCACCTGACCTTCTTCGAGATGCTCGGCAATTTCTCGTTCGGCGACTATTTCAAGGAACGCGCTATCGAGCTTGCCTGGAACCTGATCACCAAGGAGTTCGGGCTGAAGCAGGACAAGCTGCTGGTCACCGTCTATCACACCGATGACGAGGCCGCCGCCTTCTGGAAGAAGATCGCCGGCTTTTCCGACGATCGCATCATCCGCATTCCGACCTCGGACAATTTCTGGGCGATGGGCGACACCGGACCTTGTGGGCCGTGCTCGGAGATCTTCATCGACCGTGGCGAGCACATCTGGGGCGGGCCTCCCGGCAGCCCCGAGGAGGACGGCGACCGTTTTCTCGAATTCTGGAACCTGGTGTTCATGCAGTATGAACAGGTGACGAAGGACGAGCGCATCGACCTGCCGCGCCCGTCGATCGACACCGGCATGGGCCTGGAGCGCATGGCCTCCATTCTGCAAGGGGTGGAGAGCGTCTTCGAGACCGACCTGTTCCGTCACCTGGTCGACGCTGCGTCGTCCGCGCTCGGCCGCGGTCCGGATGCGGACACCGTCGGATCGTTCCGCGTCATCGCCGATCATTTGCGTTCGTCTTGCTTCCTGGTGGCCGACGGCGTGCTGCCGTCCAATGAAGGCCGCGGCTATGTGCTTCGTCGCATCATGCGCCGCGCCATGCGCCATGCACAGTTGCTCGGTGCCCGCGATCCGCTGATGTGGCGCCTGGTGCCGGCGCTGGTGCGCGAGATGGGCCAGGCCTACCCGGAACTGGTGCGCGGCGAACAGATGATCACCGAGACGCTGAAGCTTGAGGAAACGCGTTTCCGCAAGACGCTGGTGCGCGGCCTGGGCCTGCTTTCAGAGGCGACGGAAAGACTGGGCGCCGGCGACATGCTGGATGGCGAGACAGCCTTCAAGCTCTACGACACCTATGGCTTTCCGCTCGATCTGACGCAGGACGCGCTGCGTCAGCGCAACATCTCGGTCGATCTTGCCGGCTTCACCAATGCGATGGAGCAGCAGAAGGCCGAGGCGCGCAAGAGCTGGGCTGGCTCCGGCGAGGCCGCGACCGAAACGGTGTGGTTCCCGGTGCGCGAGAAGAACGGCGCCACCGAGTTCCTCGGTTACGAGACCGAGCAGGCGGAAGGCCTCATCCAGGCGCTGGTCAGGGACGGCAAGACCGTTGACAGCGCGGCCAAGGGCGACGCCGTTGCCGTGGTCGTCAACCAGACGCCGTTCTATGGCGAATCCGGCGGCCAGATGGGCGACACCGGCCTCATTTTAGGCGAAGGGTTCTCGATCGAGATCTCCGATACGCAGAAGAAGGCCGATGGGCTTTTCGTGCATCTCGGCAAGGTGATCAGCGGCACGGTCAACACGGGCGGAACCGTCGAGCTGAAGGTCGACCATGCGCGCCGCTCCAGGCTGCGCGCGAACCATTCCGCGACGCATCTGATCCATGAGGCGCTGCGCGAGGTGCTCGGCACTCATGTCGCGCAGAAGGGCTCGCTGGTTGCGCCCGAGCGTCTGCGCTTCGACATCTCGCACAACAAGCCGATTTCGCCGGACGAGCTCGAAGAGGTCGAGCGCATGGCCAACGAGATCGTCGTCCAGAACAGCCCGGTGTCGACGCGCCTTATGTCGGTCGACGACGCCATCGCCGAGGGCGCCATGGCGCTGTTCGGCGAGAAGTATGGCGACGAAGTGCGCGTCGTTTCGATGGGAATGGGCTTGCATGGCGCCAAGGCCAACCGACCCTATTCGGTCGAGCTCTGCGGCGGCACGCATGTCAGGGCGACCGGCGATATCGGTCTGGTGCGCGTCGTGTCGGACAGCGCTGTCGCCGCCGGCGTGCGCCGTATCGAGGCGTTGACCGGAGAGGCGGCCAGAAAGCATCTCGACGAGCAGGACAAACGGCTGAAGGCGGTCGCTGCCACGCTGAAGATTTCGCCGGCCGACGTGCCGGCCCGCGTCGAGGCGCTGCTCGATGAGCGCAAGAAGCTCGAAAAGGAACTGACCGAGGCGCGCAAGAAGCTGGCGCTGGGCGACCGCTCGCCATCCGGTGTGCCTGCGGAAAACGAAACCATTGCCGGTATCGGTTTCCTTGGCAAGGCGGTATCCGGCGTCTCGCCAAAAGATTTGAAGCCGTTGGCCGATGCCGGCAAGAAGTCGCTCGGCTCCGGCATCGTGGTCTTCGTTGGCGCCGGCGAGGACAACAAGGCGAGCGTCGTGGTCGGTGTCACCGACGATCTGACCGCTCGCTTCAGCGCCGTCGATCTGGTGCGCGTGGCATCCGCTGCCTTGGGCGGGCAGGGCGGCGGCGGTCGGCCTGACATGGCCCAGGCCGGCGGCCCGGATGCCTCGAAAGCCGAGGAAGCGATTGCTGCGGTGAAGGCGGCGCTGGAAGCTGCGTGAATCCTGCACCAGTCAGGCGAGGCCGGAGTGGCAGCGTGGATGATGTGGCAACGTTGACCATGTATCAAGTCGACGCCTTTGCCGAACGGGCTTTCCAGGGCAACCCTGCTGCCGTTCTCATTTTGGCGGACTGGCTATCGGACGATGTGATGCAGGCCATCGCAAACGAGAACAATCTTGCTGAAACCGCGTTTGCGCGGCCGAATGGCAAGGGTTGGGATTTGCGCTGGTTCACGCCGGTTCATGAAGTCGACTTCTGTGGCCATGCTACTCTTGCGACCGCCCATGTATTGGCCGCGGAACACAATGTGTCTGGCGACATGGCCTTTGCCACGCGGGTGGGTGAGTTACGGGTTTCCCAGCGGGAAGGTGCCTACCAGCTCGATCTGCCGTGTTTTCCGCCGCAGCCGCTCGGAGGGAAGTTAACGCTGGCGCTGCAAGAGATATTTCCTCTGGGCACGGTTTCGAGCTTCCGCAATTTCGAAAACCTGTTTGTCGAGCTTGCCGACGAGGCTTCCGTACGGTCATTCGTTCCCGATCTGCTGAGGATCGGAACCCTTCATCCTCTTGGCCTGGTCATTACGGCGCCTGGGCGAGCCCATGATTTCGTCTCGCGTTATTTCGTGCCTGGGGCGGGCATTCCCGAGGATCCGGTGACGGGCTCCACTCATGCGACACTGGTGCCTTACTGGTCTGAGAAACTCGGCAAGACGCATCTGTCGGCATTCCAATGCTCGCATCGCGGCGGGCATTTGCTATGTGACTTGGTCGGAGATCGCGTGCTGATCGTAGGTCGTGCGAAAACCTTCATGAAGGCGGAAATCTACCTTCCCGAATGAACAACTGCCATTTGCCTCAGCCTGCCTTTTCAGTTCGGGAAAAGCTTGGACGCTGAGCTATGCGGGTCCACCAGTCGTGGATGTCGGCAAACTCCGCCAGCAGGTTTTGACCCTCGGCAACCTTGACGAAATAGCCGATGATTGGCGCGGCGTGCAGGTCGGCGAGCGTCAGCTCCGCTCCCAACAGCCATGGCCCCTCGGCTTTCAGCGAGGAGAGCGCCTGTAATGCCGTTCTCGCCTGCCGAAGTCCGGCGACGATCAAAGCCTCGTCAGGCGCCGTCTTCTCCAGCCGCTCGACGGCGACATCCCAGACCATAGCCCGATAGGCATAGGCGTCGAGCATGCCGATGATCTGGTTCATGGTCGCCCGACTGCGCGCCTCTTGCGGTTGCAGCGCCGGCCCGTCGAACGCCTCGTCGACATATCTGGCAATTGCGCTGGTCTCGCAAAGCCGAAACCCGTCATGCTCGAAGGCAGGGATGCGACCGAACGGGTGATGGCCGAAATACCAGCGGGGAACACCGTCCGCCGCGAAGACATCGACCGGCACAAGCTCATAGTCGATGCCCTTTTCCTCGAGCACGAGGCGGACGATGCGCACATAGACGCTGTAGTCCGCCCCGTAGACGACGGGCTTGTTCATCTCGTTTGGCCGTCAGGCCATCGCCTTCTGCAGATTCTCATCGATCTTGTCGAGGAAGCCGGTGGTCGAAAGCCATGGCTGGTCGGGGCCGATCAGCAGCGACAGGTCCTTGGTCATGAAGCCGGCCTCGACGGTCTGGATGCAGACCCTTTCGAGCGTCTCAGCAAAACGCTTCAGGTCGGCGTTGTCGTCGAGCTTGGCGCGATGGGCGAGGCCGCGCGTCCAGGCGAAGATCGAGGCGATCGAATTGGTCGAGGTTTCCTCGCCCTTCTGGTGCTGGCGATAGTGGCGGGTAACGGTGCCGTGCGCGGCCTCCGCCTCCACCGTCTTGCCGTCCGGCGTCATCAGCACCGAGGTCATCAGGCCGAGCGACCCAAAACCTTGCGCCACCGTGTCCGACTGCACGTCGCCATCGTAGTTCTTGCAGGCCCAGACATAGCCGCCCGACCATTTCAGGCTGGAGGCGACCATGTCGTCGATCAGCCGGTGCTCGTACCAGATCTTTTTCGCCTTGAATTCGGCCTCGAATTCAGCCTCGTAGACTTCCTGGAAAATGTCCTTGAAGCGGCCGTCATAGGCCTTGAGGATGGTGTTCTTGGTCGAGAGGTAGACCGGGTAGTTGCGCAGCAGGCCGTAATTCAGCGAGGCGCGGGCGAATTCCCGGATCGACTCGTCGAGATTGTACATGGCCATGGCGACGCCGGCGGCCGGCGCATCGAACACCTCATGCTCGATGACCTTGCCGTCCTCGCCGACGAACTTGATCGTCAGCTTGCCCTTGCCGGGAAAGCGGAAGTCGGTGGCACGGTACTGGTCGCCGAAGGCATGACGGCCCACTATGATCGGCTTGGTCCAGCCGGGCACCAGCCGCGGGACGTTCTTCATGATGATCGGCTCGCGAAAGATGGTGCCGCCGAGGATGTTGCGGATGGTGCCGTTCGGCGACTTCCACATCTTCTTCAGCTTGAATTCCTCGACACGCTGCTCGTCGGGCGTGATCGTTGCGCATTTCACGCCAACGCCATGTTTCTTGATGGCATTGGCCGAATCGATCGTCACCTGGTCGTTGGTGGCGTCGCGGTGCTCGACGCTGAGGTCGTAATATTCAAGCTTGAGGTCGAGATAGGGGTGAATCAGCTTATCCTTGATGAACTGCCAGATGATGCGGGTCATCTCGTCGCCGTCGAGTTCGACGACCGGGTTCGCCACCTTGATCTTCGCCATGGAAAGAATGCCTCATTGTTGGGGATCGGAACGGCCTTGCCCGCATGGCTTTCGGCCGGGGATGCGGCCCGTATATCAAAGCATTTTTGGCCGCGCAAACGGCGATCCGCGTGGCCTGGCTCGACTACCGCCATCGGCCTCTCCTTGTGAACGCTTCATTTTCGCGGCCGGATATGGCAGGGGACGCTGAAATGCCGCAAACAGCAGTTCATTGACATCATGCAAGCCAGTAACGACATCCCTCCTGCCGCAGGCCCGGCGATCATCCTCGTCGAGCCGCAGCTCGGCGAGAATATCGGCATGGTCGCGCGCGCCATGGCGAATTTTGGGCTTGCCGAACTGCGCCTCGTGAATCCGCGCGACGGCTGGCCAAGCGAGAAGGCGCGCGCTGCCGCGAGCCGCGCCGACCATGTCATCGATGCTGTCACGGTCTTTGACGATCTGGCCTCGGCGGTTGCCGACCTGAACTTCGTCTTCGCCACCACGGCGCGCGCGCGTGATAATTTCAAGCCGGTGCGCGGACCGGTCGAGGCGGGCA
>NZ_RZTI01000051.1:0-39361 GCF_003997275.1 Mesorhizobium sp. M6A.T.Ce.TU.002.03.1.1 | reverse complement strand
ACTTCGCCTGGATCCAGCTCGGTGGTCTGCGCGTCGGTAAGGACGAATCGGCCTTCGATACGTTCATCGGCTACGCCGGCAACGTCATGAACGATACGCTGGTTCCCTATGGCGGCTTCGACACCAACGTCGTCCAGTACTACTTCGACGCCGGCAACGGCTTCTCCGCCGTCGTCTCGCTCGAAGAAGGCTACGGCCCCTTCACGATCGACAGCTACGTTCCGCATGTCGTCGGCGGCGTGAAGTGGACGCAGGGCTGGGGCGCGATCACCGGCGTCGTTGCTTACGACAGCGCCTACGAAGAGGTGGCCGGCAAGGTTCGCCTCGACATCACGCCGATGGAGAACCTGTCGCTGTTTATCATGGCCGGCTACGGCACGGACGACAACCTCACGGATCCGGACTGGAGATTCCCCGCCGGCGGCCGCGGCATGTACAAGCTGTGGAGCGGCAATTGGGCAGTCTGGGGTGGTGGCACCTACACCATCAACGAGAAGACCTCGTTCAACACCCAGATCTCGTATGACGAGGGCGAAAACCTCGGCGTCGTGGCGAACATCGCCTATGACATCGTCCCCGGCCTGACGATCACGGCGGAAGCCTCCTACTTGCACGCCGGAGAGTTCGGCGAGGCCGGCTTCTCCAACTGGACCGGTGCGGACGACGAGGACAGCTTTGGCGGCCAGCTCCGCTTCCAGCGCTCGTTCTAATCAGCATCGTCTGACTGAACTCGAACCCGGCGGGCAACCGCCGGGTTTTTTCGTATCGGCCTGGCTGTCAAATTGCGTATGCATGCGCCGCTGATACCGGCCATGGATCGTTCTCTGTTAGATCGGCCTGCAGCCGCCAATCTCCAACACTGGCGATTGGCCAAAAGCCACCATGCCTTCGTCGTCCCAGGGCGGAGCGAACGCAAAGCGGGAGCGCAGCCCCTGGGATGCATGCGGTCCTCACTTGGAAACAGGTTAACTCAAAGGCTGGCGATCCTTCGCGCCCCCTCTGTCCGGCAGGCCAGAGGGGCGCGCTGTCCCTCCAGCGTCTCGAAAGATTCTGCACCGCAGCAGCGCTTGGCGGCTGAAGGTCGGTTGGTAGCGAACCTATGCGATCCAGAGTCTCGTGCCCCCCCCAACGCGGACCGCCTACCTCAAGTCAAATCTCTGCAAGATCGCCCAGCGACTGTATCAGCGGCTGAATTTCGTTTTCATAATTCTTCCAGCGCTTGACGGACGATTTGTAAATCGGTTGCCGAACCTGCCAGCGACTGGGCGTGTTGACCGAACCATCCCTGTCGAAAAAGCGCAGGCAGGCGTCATCCCAAGGCAGCCCGAGATAATCTATGAGGCGGCGCGACTGCGCCTCCTGGTCCTCAACCAGTGTTTCGTAGCGATTTTCGAAGATGAGGCCGGGAAAAACCTCGTTCCAATGCCGCATCAGGCGGTCATATTCGCGATAATACAGGCCTAGTGTTTTCAGGTCGGTATTGTAGCTGTGTCCCTCGCTGAAGTTGAGGACAAAGCAAGAGACGCAATTGTCGATGGCGTCACGACGGCAATGAATGATGCGCGCGTTGGGAAAGAGAAGGCCGATAAGGCCGATCAGTTCAAAATTGTGCGGCTCCTTATCGACGACGCGAAGCGCGGCAGGCGCCCGCTCCCGCAAATAGGACAGGTGCTCTTCGGCCAAGGTTCTGGACAGGTCTTCCGTGATCGACATGATTGGCTGGTTCAAATTCCCAGCCGCTGAGGTTTTGAGGCCGATTGCATTCGCGACCCGCCTTAATTTGCTAAGCTCCCCTGCACCATGAACAACTGGATGGCTGGCGCAGATCTGCTCCGTCAGCGTCGTCCCCGAGCGGGGCATGCCAACCACGAACACAGGCACTTCGGAAGGATTTCCATAGCCGGCCCTGGTAGCTAAAAAGTCCGGCGTGAAGATTTCAATCATCGAGTCGACCCAGCGACGATACAAGTCGATATCGAACTCGTAGCCGGAGGCCTGTTTCGCCTTGTTGAAATGGTCGAATGCCTCACTATAGCGCTTGAGGTCGTTCAGCACCTTGCCGGCGGCATAATGGAGTTGCAGCGCGCCGGCTGGATGGAGCTTCGGGCTGGCGAGTTCACGAAGGATGAATTGGAGTTCCTCAGGCTCTTCGGTGAACTTTCGCGTCTGTACAAGGTCGTTGTAGGCGCTCGGCACCTCAATGCGACGTTCGATCGCTTCTTTCAGGTAGACGGCGGCTTCATCCATGCGCCCCAGGCCGCTAAGCGCGCTGGCCAGACCCGCTCGAACCTTGGGATGGTCGCGGTTGATTTTCAGCGCCTTCTCGTAGAGCGGCAATGCCATGTCTGGTTTGTCAAACGCTATGTAAGCGCGCCCCAGTGCACAAAGTGCCTCGATAAGGTCCGGCTGCAGTTTCAAGGCGTACTGCATATGCTTGATTGCTGGCGAATATTCGCTGACCTTCACATAGGCCTCGCCCAGGCTGAGGTGGTAATAGGCGTTTTTAGGTTCCTCGCCGACCGCCCGTGCGAAATATCGCAAGGCCATCTCATTATCATAACCCAGATATAAGGTCCCCAAGATGTACAACGCGAGCGGATGGTTTGGTGTGCGCGCCAGAACGCGAAGGCATAGATCCTGAGCCTCGTCGAGGCGCTTTGCCTGCTGATGGATATATGCCTGTTTCAGCAGCGCGTCGTCGGCCTGCGCACGCGATTGAGCGTTTCCTTGATTCACTATCGGCGTCAGTATCGGCGCCTTCGCTTTTGGCGCGGGGCCGGGCTTGAGGTGCTTGGACCAGGCAGGCGGGAGTCGATTGTTCATGATATCTCGCTAGCAAAACGAGCGGGGAAAATCCAGCATGCTGGTTGCAGCCAAGGGGAGCTTGCGCGGCCAACTGTGCCGCGCTAGCAAGAAGCCCCTTTGGAACGAGCCTTTGCCATGCGCCAGCGCCCTCCCCTCACGCCAATCATCAGCGCGCTTCCTTCGACGGTGCCGTTTGTCGGCCCGGAGGCGCAGGAGCGGGACCGCGGCCGCGCGTTTCGCGCCCGCATCGGCGCCAATGAGAGCAGTTTCGGGCCGTCGCCGCGCGTCATCGCCCGCATGGCCGGTGTCGCCCGCGACATGTGGATGTATTGCGACCCCGACAATCACGATTTGAAGGTGGCCGTCGCCGCGCATCTCGGCGTCAGCGCCGAAAACGTGGTTGTCGGCGAAGGCATAGACGGTTTGCTCAGCCTCGTGGCGCGCATGTATGTGGCGCCCGGCGATGCGGTGGTCACCTCGCTCGGCGCCTATCCGACCTTCAACTTCCATATTGCCGGCGTCGGTGGCCGGCTGGTCGCGGTTCCCTACGAGAACGACCGGGAAAGCCTGGACGGCCTATTGGCTACGGTCGCCAAGGAAAACGCGCCGCTGGTCTATTTGTCCAACCCAGACAATCCGATGGGAAGCTGGTGGGAGGCGGCCGAGCTCGTCCGCTTCATCGAAGCCCTGCCAGAAACCACCATGCTGGTGCTCGACGAGGCCTATGGCGAGATGGGCCCGGCCTCGGCGCTGCCGTCGATCGATATCTCCAGGCCGAACGTCATCCGCATGCGTACCTTCTCGAAGGCCTACGGATTGGCCGGCATACGCTGCGGCTATGCGGTGGCGGACGCCCAGGTGATCCGCGATTTCGAGAAGATCCGCAACCATTACGGCGTCAGCCGCATGGCGCAGATCGCCGGCGTCGAGGCGCTTGCCGATCAAGACTATCTGGAGAGTGTGGTGGCGCGGGTCGCTGCCGGCCGCCGGCGCATCGCAGAGATAGCCGAAGCGAACGGGCTGAAGCCGCTGCCTTCGGCAACAAATTTCGTCACCATAGACTGCGGCGGCGACGGCGCCTTCGCGCTAAGTGTGCTGCAGGCGCTGCTGTCGCGTGACGTGTTCATCCGCAAGCCGATGGTGCCGGTGCTCGACCGCTGCATTCGGGTCAGCGTCGGCCTCGACCACGAGCTCGACATCTTTGCCGAGGAGCTGCCCGGTGCGCTGGCGGCGGCTCGGGGGAACTGAGGATCGCAAAGTCGTCGTTTCGGCCTGCCGCTATTTCCCCCCGTCACCGAGCAGGCACATGACCCGCTTCAAGGCGTCCGCAAGCTCGGCGGCTTCGTTGTCGGCCAGGCCAGCCGTCAGCCGGGTGAGATCGCGATCCGCCGCCGACTGAAGCGTGGCCAGCTCCGAGTTTCCCCGCGCGGACAGCGACAGGATGCGCCGACGCCGGTCGCCCGGGTCTGCACGCAGTTCGGTCAGGCCCATGGCGGCGAATTTTCTGAGGATCCGCGTGACATAGGCCGGGTCCAGCCGGAGTTCGCCGGCAATCGAGGACGCCGCCGGCCCGAGATCGAGATGGAATGCCTGCGCGAGAAACCCTGCCTCGCCGCTCGGGTTGGCAGCGCCGACGCCCGCCCGGTGACCCAGCTCGAACAGCACCCGCGCCTCGGTTAGCGTGTAGGTACTCTGCATCAAGGTCTCGTCGAGCAGCCCGATCAAGCTGGTGTAAAACCGGTTGAAATGGCGGATTTCGGTGACCATCGCATTCCGCACATCCGGCATGTCGGGCTCCTTCTCAGGAAATTCTACACCCAGATCATCACCATATTATTTGACTTAGTCAACCATTCAAAAAAACACAATCCCTATCCTGCAATGCATTCAGATCTTGAATTAATTGAACGTTCGTTTTATTATTGCACCTCTCGATGAGGTGACCATGGCGCGCACGATCGGTTCCGACGGGGAAAAGACCGAAGCAGCGGTCCGCGAGGCGGCGGTCCGCCTGATCGCGCGTCTTGGCTACGAGGCGATGTCGATGCGCCAGCTGGCCGCCGAGGTCGGCGTGCAGGCGGCCGCGCTCTACCGCTATTTCCCGACCAAGGAAGACCTCTTGTTCACGCTGATGCGCGAGCACATGGAAGGGCTGATCGAGGCGTGGGACGCGGCGCGCCCGACCGTGGCCGATCCGGCGACGCGGCTTGCCGCCTATGTCGAAAACCACATCGCCTTCCACATCGAGCGGCGCCACTCCACCCATGTCTCGAACATGGAATTGCGCAGCCTGTCGCATGACCGCCTGACGCAGGTCCTGCGCATGCGCACGGCCTATGAAAAGGAACTGCGCGCCATTCTGCGCGACGGCGCAGAAGCTGGCGTCTTCAGCGTCGAAGACACCGGGCTGACGGCCATGGCTCTGATCCAGATGATGACCGGCGTCATCGTCTGGTTCCGGCCAGGCGAGCGGCTATCGATCTCGGAGGTAACCGCCACATATCTTTCAATGACGATGCGCCTGGTTGGGGCAGCCCATGGCGCGACTACGACCTACGGCGCCGTGCGCGCCTTCGAACGCGCAAGGACGCTGTAGCACTTTGATTTTGCGCATGGTCCCTCCCGAAATCGGAATCGAATTCGATTTCGGGGCCATGCGCCGGGAGGAACGGCATGTACACGCACACACTCAACTTCGGACTTGACGAAGACATCGAGGCGCTGCGCGACCTGGTGCGGCGCTTCGCCCAGGAAAAGATCGCGCCGATCGCCGCCGAGATCGACCGCTCGAATGAGTTTCCGGCGCATCTGTGGCGCGAATTCGGTGGGCTCGGCCTGCTCGGCATCACCGCCGATCCGGATTTCGGCGGCACCGGCATGGGCTATCTCGCCCATGTGGTCGCAATGGAGGAGATTTCGCGTGCCTCGGCCTCGGTCGGCCTCTCCTACGGCGCCCATTCCAACCTCTGCGTCAACCAGATCAATCGTTGGGCGACGCCGGCACAGAAGGAAAAATATCTGCCTACGCTGTGCAGCGGCGAAAAGGTCGGCGCGCTGGCAATGTCGGAATCCGGCGCCGGCTCCGACGTCGTGTCGCTCAAGCTGCGCGCCGAAAAGCGCAACGACCGCTACGTGGTCAACGGCACCAAGATGTGGATCACCAACGGCCCGGATGCCGAGACATTGGTCGTCTATGCCAAGACCGATCCGGAACTCAGTTCGCGCGGGATTACCGCCTTCATCGTCGAAAAGTCGATGGCCGGCTTTTCCGTGGCGCAAAAGCTCGACAAGCTCGGCATGCGCGGCTCGAACACCGGCGAACTGGTTTTTTCGGATGTCGAGGTGCCGTTCGACAATGTGCTGCATGAGGAAGGGCGCGGCGTCGAAGTGCTGATGTCGGGCCTCGATTACGAGCGCACCGTGCTCGCCGGCGGTCCGATCGGGCTGATGGCGGCGTGCCTCGATGTGGCGGTCCCCTATGTGCACGAACGCAAACAGTTCGGGCAGCCGATCGGCGAGTTCCAACTGGTGCAGGGCAAGCTCGCCGACATGTATACGGTGATGAACGCCGCACGCGCCTACGTCTATGCCGTCGCCGCCGCCTGCGACCGCGGCCAGACGAGCCGCAAGGACTCCGCCGCTTGCGTGCTGTTCGCAGCCGAGAAGGCGACGCAGATGGCGCTCGACGCCATCCAGCTACTGGGCGGCAATGGCTACATCAACGACTATCCGACCGGCCGGCTTTTGCGCGACGCCAAGCTCTACGAGATCGGCGCCGGCACCAGCGAAATCCGCCGCTGGCTGATCGGGCGGGAAATCATGGCAGAGGGAATATAGTGGCACTATCTTGAAAATTGCCATTTATAGTACAACATGCCATATATTCGAAATATGGCACGTTTCTGGAACGAGGCGACAATGGCGAGCGGAACGAGAAAAGCTGGGTTTGACGAAAATCCGCAAACGCAATTCGAGGCCGGATCTCGGAAGGCTCCGCTCCGGGTTCCAGCGAAACGCGAGCGCGTGAAACTTGGCGAAGGCGGACGCTTCGTTATCCCGGCAGCGATGCGCGAGGAAATGGGCGTGAAGCCTGGTGAGGACTTGATCCTTCATGTCGAGAACGGCGAGTTGCGGGTAAGGTCGTGGCTCCAAAATCTGCGGCGCGTCCAGGCGGAATTGTCGGCTTTGAAAAAGCCGGGCGAAAGCGTCGTCGACGAATTTCTCAAGGAGCGGCGCGAAGAACAGCGCCGAAGCGATGAGCGTTTGGACCGGCTTCATGCCGAAGGAACGGCGAGGAAGGGAGCGAAGTGAAACCCTACGTCATGGACAGCTCCGCGGCGCTTGCGATCCTGCTCAACGAGAAAGGCACCGATATCGCCTTGGGTTTCGCGCCGGACGCACAATGCAGTTCCGTCAATGCGGCCGAAATCATCGCCAAGCTGATCGACAGAGGACGCAGCATGGAGGAGGCCGCGGACGACCTCGCCAGCCTCGGCATGCCGGTCGCCGTCTTCGACGAAGCGATGGGCATCGCAGCCGGGCAGCTTCGCGAGCTGACGCGACATCGCGGCTTGTCGTTGGGCGACCGGGCCTGCCTCGCACTGGCAATTTGCGAGAATGCCATTGCCGTCACCGCCGATCGCGACTGGGGCGACCTGGATATCGGCTGCAAGATCGAACTGATCCGGTAACGCCATGACCACCCTCACCTCGCAGATCTCGCCCGCCTCCGACACCTTCCGCGCCAATGCCGAGCGCATGCGGGCGCTGGTCGTTGACATTGCGGAAAAGGCGGCAACCGTCGAGCGTGGCGGCTCGGACGAAGCGCGCGAACGGCACCAGAGCCGCGGCAAGCTTTTGCCGCGCGAGCGCCTATCGCAATTGCTCGACACCGGCTCGCCATTTCTCGAGATCGGCCAGTTCGCGGCGTGGTCGATGTATGGCGAAGACATCTCATCGGCCGGCCTCATCGCCGGCATCGGCCGTGTCGAAGGCACCGAAGTCATGGTCGTCGTCAACGACGCCACGGTGAAGGGCGGCACCTATTATCCGCTGACGGTGAAGAAGCATCTGCGCGCGCAGGAGATCGCGCTCCAAAACAAACTGCCTTGCGTCTATCTGGTCGACAGCGGCGGCGCCAATCTGCCCAACCAGGACGAGGTGTTCCCCGACCGCGACCATTTCGGCCGCATCTTCTACAATCAGGCCAACATGTCGGCTTCAGGCATACCGCAGATCGCCTGCGTCATGGGTTCGTGCACGGCGGGCGGCGCCTATGTGCCGGCGATGTCGGACGAGACGATCATGGTGCGCAACCAGGCGACCATCTTCCTCGGCGGCCCGCCGCTGGTGAAGGCCGCCACCGGCGAGGATGTCAGCGCGGAGGAGTTGGGTGGCGCCGATGTGCACACGCGGCTTTCCGGCGTTGCCGACCACTATGCGCTGGACGACGAGCATGCGCTGGCGATCGCACGCCGCATCGTCAAGAACCTGAATCGAAAGAAGGAGATCGGGCTGGCACTTCGCGATCCGATTCCGCCGCTTCATGCAGCCGATGAGCTCTACGGCATCGTGCCGACGGATCTGCGCCAGCCTTATGACGTGCGCGAAGTGATCGCGCGCATCGTCGACGGCTCCGAGTTCGACGAGTTCAAGCAGAATTACGGCACCACGCTGGTCACTGGCTTTGCCCATCTCAACGGCATGCCGGTCGGCATCATCGCCAACAACGGCGTGCTGTTCTCCGAAAGCGCGCTGAAGGGTGCGCATTTCATCGAGCTGTGCTGCCAGCGCAAGATCCCGCTGATCTTCCTGCAGAACATCACTGGTTTCATGGTGGGGCGAAAATACGAGGCCGGCGGCATCGCCAAGGACGGCGCCAAGCTGGTGATGGCCGTCGCCACGGCGCGCGTGCCGAAGGTGACCATGATCATCGGCGGCTCGTTCGGCGCCGGCAATTACGGCATGTGCGGACGCGCCTATTCGCCGCGTTTTCTTTGGATGTGGCCTAATGCCCGCATTTCGGTGATGGGCGGCGAGCAAGCGGCAACCGTGCTTGCGGTCGTCAAGCGCGAGGGCATCGAGCGCAAGGGTGGCGAATGGAGCGCGGAGGAAGAGGCGAAATTCAAGAAGCCGATCCTGATGAAATACGAGCATGAGGGCCACCCGCTCTATTCGTCAGCCCGCCTCTGGGACGACGGCATAATCGATCCGGCCAAGACGCGCGAGGTGCTGGCGCTCAGCCTTTCCGCGGCGCTCAACGCCGAGATCGAGGAGACAAGGTTCGGCGTGTTCAGGATGTGACGATGAGCGAAAGCGATCAGAGGATTCGCGTTCATATCGGCGACATCACGAAGCTGGCGGTCGATGCCATCGTCAACGCCGCCAACACCTCGCTCTTGGGCGGCGGTGGCGTTGACGGCGCCATTCATCGAGCGGCCGGCCCTGAACTTCTGGCGGAATGCCGAACACTCAATGGCTGCAAAGTCGGCGACGCTAAGCTCACCAAGGGTTACAGGCTGCCGGCACGCTACATCATCCACACGGTCGGGCCGGTCTGGCAAGGCGGCGGCAAACGCGAAGCCGAGTTGTTGGCCTCCTGCTATCGCCGGTCGCTCGAACTTGCCGCCGCCAAGGGTTGCCGGACGGTGGCATTTCCGGCGATCTCGACCGGTGTATACCGATATCCAAAGGACCAGGCGACGCAGATCGCCGTTGGCACCCTGCGTGCCTTCATCGGCCAAAACGCGATCCCGGAAACCGTCATCTTCTGCTGCTTCGACCAGCAAACGGCGGAACTATACGAGCAGGCGTTGCTGCTTGGCGGAGCGTGACCGGCACAGGTAAGAAAATCCATCCATAGTTTTCAGATTTATTTTCATTCACCGATCTGGCCAGATGAAAGAATCGCGGCTATTGCTCATTGCAAATACCAATGGGGATTGGGCGAAGATGAGACTGCCGCTTTTTCAGAAAACAACTATGTCTGTACTTGCAGGATTGCTTATGTTAGCGGCACCTGACGCTAGTGCAGCCGAATCGCTGGCGGGAAGCAAAGGCGACAGCCGCTACCCTGTGTATTTCGCGCCGGGCTCTACGGGAGGCTGTCAGAAGGCATACAAGGCCTATGTGGCGACTGGCAGCCATTCCGCCTATGCGTCGACCCCCTTCAATTGGGCGACCGAGTTCGTGGTTTGCGCACGTGCGAATGCATCGTCGCAAAAGGCTGCAGAGACGCTGGCGCTGAAAGACTGTCAATCCGCCAGGAAGCAATACAAGGTCACGACAGCGGGAGTCTGCAGCATCGCCGCCTCCAAGTAGCAATGCCTGTTGCCTCAGTTCATTCCAAGGGGGAAAAATGAAACCGAGATACGTCCAGAGAACAATTACATCGATACTTGCAGGATTTCTTATACTCACGGCACCTGGCATCGGAGCGGCGGAATCGTTGGCGGGAAGCAAAGGCGACACCCGTTTCCACCCGTTTTTGCCGCGGAACTCGAAGGATCCGTGTACCAAGGCTTACAACGCCTATGTAGCGGCCAGCGGCCATTCAGCTTATGCGACCACCCCATACATGCGGGTGACTTCATTGTACATCATCTGCGGGTCGCGCTTGAATGCACCGTCACAGAAAGCTGCCGAAGAGCTGGCATTGAAATCCTGTCAGGCCACCCGCAACAGTTACAAGGTCACGACAGGTGGGGGTTGCGAGGTCGCAGCCTCCAAGTAAGCAGTCCTCGCTTACCGATACTTTGACAATGGCCGGACTGCAAAGCAGGGTGTTGCCACAGCTCGCGTGAAGGAGCATTCGCGCCGTTGGCGGCAAGCTCTGGCTTTGGAGGTCCCATGTTCGCCAAAATCCTGATCGCCAACCGCGGCGAGATCGCCTGCCGGGTGATCCGCACGGCACGCAAGTTGGGCGTGCGTAGCGTTGCCGTCTATTCCGACGCCGACGCCGGGGCCCTGCATGTCGAGATGGCCGACGAAGCTGTGCATATCGGTCCCTCGCCTGTCGGCGAAAGTTATCTGCGCGGCGACAAGATTGTCGCGGCGGCTTTGGCCACCGGCGCGGAAGCCATCCATCCCGGCTACGGTTTTCTGTCGGAAAACCCTGATTTCGTCGACCAGGTGACGGCAGCCGGGCTCGTCTTCATCGGCCCGTCGGCCGCCTCGATCCGCGCCATGGGGCTGAAGGACGCGGCCAAGCGGCTGATGGAGAAGGCCGGGGTGCCGGTGGTGCCCGGCTATCACGGCGAGGCGCAGGAGATCGTGCTGCTCGCCTCCAAGGCACGCGAGATCGGCTATCCCATTCTGATCAAGGCGCGCGCCGGTGGCGGCGGCAAGGGCATGCGGCGCGTGGAACATCCCGACGACTTTTCCGAGGCGTTGTCGGGTGCGCGGCGCGAGGCCAAGGCCGCTTTCGGCGACGACCGCGTGCTGGTCGAGAAATATGTCGAGAAGCCGCGCCACATCGAGGTCCAGGTGTTCGGCGACATCTTCGGCAATGTCGTGCATCTCTACGAGCGCGACTGCTCGGCGCAGCGCCGCCACCAGAAGGTGATCGAGGAAGCCCCCGCCCCCGGCATGACACCGGCATTGCGCAAGGCGATGACGGAGGCGGCGGTGAAGGCCGCCAAGGCGATCAACTATTCCGGCGCCGGCACGATCGAGTTCATCGTCGACGCCTCGCAAGGGCTGAAGGCCGACCGCTTCTGGTTCATGGAAATGAACACCCGGTTGCAGGTCGAGCATCCCGTCACAGAAATGGTCACCGGAGCCGATTTGGTCGAATGGCAGTTGCGGGTGGCCGCCGGCGAAAAGCTGCCGAAAACGCAGAGCGAGATCACGCTCTCCGGTCACGCCTTCGAGGCGCGCATCTATGCCGAGGACGCGGCAAAGGGTTTTTTGCCGGCGACGGGCACGCTGCATCACCTGAAATTTCCGGATACTGCGCCCGAGGGCGCCAGCATGCGGATCGAGACCGGTGTGCGGGCGGGCGATGTCATCTCGCCCTTCTACGACCCGATGATCGCCAAGTTGGTGGTGCACGGCAAGAACAGGCAGGCGGCGCTCGAAGCCTTGGGCATAGCCCTTTCGCGGACCGAGATCGCCGGCTCGACCGTCAACACCGCCTTTCTCGCGGCTCTTGCCGCTGACGCGGATTTTTCGGCAGGCGATGTCGATACCGGTCTGATCGGCAGGCATCAGCAAGCACTGACCGCAGTCCCGCCGCCGAGCAGCGAGATCGTCGCCGCAGCTGCATTTGCGGCATCCGGGGCCGGGGCTCAGGCGCCGTCCAACGACCCGTGGTCGTCGCTTGCCGGCTATGCGCATTTCCACACTGTTCCGCGGCGCACGCGGCTGCGCTACGGCGAGGACGAGATCGTCGCGCTTGTGTCGGTAATGCGGCCGGACGGGCGCTTCCAAGTGGCACTGGACCCGCCTTATGACAGCGCCAATCCGCTTGATCTTCGCGCCGCCCCTCGCCTCGCCCGCTGGCCAGGCAACGTCACCGTGTTCGAAGGCGCCGTCGGTTACAGCTTCGCGGTGCCGGACCCGTTGGCAAGGGCCGACGAAATCGCCGCCGGTTCAGACAGCCTGCGGGCGCCGATGCCGGGTCTGGTCAAGCTGGTGCGTGCAGCCAAGGGCGAGGTCGTCATCAAGGGCCAGCCGCTGCTGATCCTGGAAGCGATGAAGATGGAGCACACCATCGCCGCTACCCATGATGGGGTAATCGCCGAAATCGCGGCCGAGGGGGCGCAGGTCACCGACGGGACGGTGCTGGTGCGTTTTGCCGAGGAAGCCCACGGCTGACCGCTGTTCCCCATCCATAAGGCGACGTCGACACGCGCCACAAACGCACCGCCCAAATGAAAATGGCCGGGTCAGACCCGGCCATCTCCGTTTACCGCAGGCTATGCCAGTTGTTACGGCTGGATCGGCGCGTATTTGCCGTCGTGCCACTGGTTGATGTCGTAGCTGACGTTCTTGAGGTCGCCTTTTTCGTCAAAAGTGACCGAGCCGACGACGGTGCTGATCGGCTCGCCGTTCTTCAATGCCTCGGCAACCTTGGCCGGGTCGTCGCTGCCGGCGCGCTTGATGCCCTCGGCAAAGGCCTGGATCACGGCATAGGAGAACAGCGTGAAGCCCTCGGGCACGAAGCCGCCCGCCTTGATCTTTTCGACGGCCTCTTTGGCTTCGGGCTTCGCCTGCGGATCCGACGGGAAGACGAACATGGTGCCTTCGCCGGCCGGACCGGCAACCTGCCAGAATTCCGGCGTGGCAATCGAGTCCGGCATGATCAACTGATACTTCAGGTTCTGTTCCGCCGACTGGCGCAGGATGAGGCCGGCTTCGGGGTGATAGCCGCCGAAATAGATGACGTCAGCCTTCAGGTCCTTCAGCTTGGTGACAAGCGCCGCGTAGTCCTTTTCACCGGCGTTGATGCCCTCGTAGAGTATCTCGTTGAGACCGTTCTGGTTCATCGTTGCCTTGACGGCATCGGCCACGCCCTGCCCATAGGCGCTCTTGTCGTGCATGATGACGACGTTCTTGCCGGCATATTTCTTGGCGATCCACGGGCCGATGAAAGCGCCCTGGGCATCGTCGCGCGTATAGAGGCGCATGATCGTCGGCCAGCCGGCTTTCGCGGCCGCGTCGGTCAGTACCGGGTTGGACGAAGCCGGGCTCATCATCAGCGCGCCGGCTTCGGCGTAGACGGCCGAGGCCGGAATGCTCGAGCCCGAGCAGGCATGGCCATCGATGAACTTGACGCCGTTGGCAACGATGCGGTTGGCGACCGAAACCGCCTGTTTCGGATCACACTGGTCATCCTGGACGTCGAGCTTGATCTGGCGGCCGTCGACACCGCCGGCCGCGTTGATCGCGTCGGCGGCGGCTTGCGCGCCCTGCTTGAACTGGTCGCCGATGGTGGCAAGCTGACCGGTCATCGGTCCGACCACCGAAAAGGTGATGTCGTCAGCGAAGGCAATCGGTGCACTCATCATCAGGCCTACTATGGCCGCGCTCAAAATACCCAACTTTTTCATGGTGATATTCCTCCACTCTCGCGCGGCCGCACCGGCCGCGCCTCTTCCAGAGTGGGCGGGAGAATTTCACCCTTCGCCAAGCCTGTCTAGGCGCATCGCCAGCACTCGATTGGGCCTGCACCTTTCTGTTTGACCATGATCTTTTTCCAAAAACCGGTTCCACTTTCTGGGATCATGGTCCCGAAAACGCAAAAGCCGCGCCGGCCTTGTTCCGGCCGGTCGCGGCTTCGTCGATCGAACCATCCCCGAACGCGCCCGCGCCCGAAAACCGCTCGCCTTCCCTGTCGTCGCGCAGCTTGGCCGTATCGGCCTGCCGCTTTCTTGTCATTGTTGGTGAGACCGTCTTGCGCGGCCTTGTTCTTGCCGGTCCGGCCGTCTTGCGCGGCCTCGACCTGAAGCGTCCCTGTCGGTGATCTCAATGCCTGATGAACTCAGGGCCCGATGAACTCAGGGCCAACTTAGTGCATCGTCATCCATTCGCGGGCTTCACGCAGCGCCCTGGCGATCTCGACCTTCGACATGGCGGCCGACAATTCCGAGCGCAGTTCCGCGGCGCGGACCGAGCCCTTGATCGCAGCGATGTTGAACCATTTGTGGGCGGCGACGACATCGGTCTCGCAATCGCGGCCGGTCGCATACATCATGCCCAGTTCGAAAAGAATGTCGGCCTGGGCAGTTGCCCCCATGGCGCCGAAGCCGGCTTCAGGCATTTCAAAACGTGCCATTTCAATCCCCTGTTCTAGCCCCTGTCAGGCTCCCGAGAGCTGCCTCCTTCTGTCCCTTGGTATCTGTTGATAACCCTTGGGGCGGCCGCTCTTTCGATGCTTTCGAGAATGAACCGGAGGCTTGAATCCGTCGTTAAGTGGCGTGCTTAATTTGAGGAAAACAAAGCTAAAACAAGAGGTAAACGCGGGAATTCGTTAAGGATGCAAAGCCAGCAATTTCGCCGGTTTGGGCTAAATTTGACGAAAATTTGCGAGGCGCAAATCAAGACTCCGCTAACCACGGGAGACAAAGCCAGCATACCCGTCGTTTCATTTTTCGCCGACGAGACCGTCTCGGGCGGCCAGAAAATCCTGAAGTCTTCCCCAGCGGCACCGCTTTTGTTTTGCCGGGAGGTGGATTAGCTTACGTTTGCGTAAAGGGCAGACCGGCGGGCGGAACATCCGACCGGAAGCCCACAGGGAGGAAACATGTTTCGCAAAATCAGCATGGCCCTTGCGGCCACATTGATCATGGCCGGCACGGCTTGGGCCGATCCGATCGAAGGCAACTGGAAAACGCAAGCCGGCTCGACTGCCGCCATTGCTGGCGGCGGCGGCGCATTTTCCATCACGCTCAAATCAGGCAAGTTTGCCGGCAAGCGCATCGGTTCGTTCAAGGTGTCCGGCGCCAACAAATATACGGGCACCATAACCGACCCGGAAACCGACAAGACATACTCAGGCAAGGCCTCGGTCTCAGGCGCCTCGCTCAAGATGAGCGGCTGCGTGCTCGGCGGGCTGATCTGCAGGAACCAGACCTGGCACAAGCTCTGATCGTTTCCGCTGCCACAAATTTGAAAACGGGGCCGCGAAGGCCCCGTTTTTGCTTTCACCGTCTGTTTGGGACGGATCGATCGTGCGAGCCGCGCGCCTTCTGCACTTAACAGCAATTTTTGCGCGTCCTTCATCCGTATCACCAGCAAGATCGGGAACAGCAGCAAGACTGCGGCGACGCTCGTGGCCGGCGACGGCGCGGTGGGCGGCGGGCACTCAACACCCCGTCAATGAATTTGAACCGCGGATGAACGCTGGCATCAGAGCCGGTTCAGTCGGGCTCGGGCATTTTCGTGCGTATTGAAGGAGACACCACGCAATGCTCGCTCGCCGCTTCACCATCGTCTGCCTGCTGCTGAGCCTGTTCGGAATGTTGTTCGCCATCCTCGTCGCCGAGGCAGGCCGTCCGGCCCGCTCCCGGGACCAGGCCAATTCCTGCCGGTTCGGTTGCGTGAACCATTTTCGCCCCTGAACCGACAAAGACCTCGAGAGACAAAAGCAAAAGCCATGAACCGCATCGTCGCCAACGCCCTGAAAACCCTTCGACTCCTGCCTCGGGCGGCGCTTATCCTGGCCGTGCTTTCGGCACCGGTTCTGGCCGTGCCCTCGATGCGCGCCGATGCCGGATCGACGATCGAAGCGCCGGCGTTGAAGAAGAACGGCGTCGGCTTTGTGCTGTTGATCAGCCTGCGGCGTGGTTAGAGCCAATCCACCTTCATCGAAATCCCAATCGACCTTCATCGAAATCACTGAAAAAGAAAAAACGATGTTTTGGCCGCGTTCAAGGCGGCATACCCCTCCCAACCGCATGGCCAAGCCTCTATATTGGGTCATGGAAAAGCGAATCTATCCCCAAGCCATAGACTCAGTCGTGATGCCGGAGCCGTTTGGCCGGCAGAGCTTCAATGATGCCGGAAAGGCCGTCGCGGCCTTGCAGGTCCTTTACGACCGCAACACCAAATTCCTGCGCGATTCGTTTACGGCGCTCGCTGCAGGCGGCGACAACAACAAGCGCTACCGGGCCTTCTATCCCGAGGTCGGCGTCACCACGACTTCGTTCACCCAGATCGACTCGCGGCAGGCATACGGCCATATGCCGACGCCTGGGCATTTCTCGACCACCATCACCCAGCCTGCCCTTTTCGAACGCTATCTCACCGAACAGCTTAGCCTGATCATGCGCAATCACGGCGTTCCAGTCACGGTTTCGGAATCGACGACGCCCATCCCGCTGCATTTCGCGTTCCTGGAAGGCTCCCATGTCGACGGCACCGCAGCCGAGCGCATCAGGCGGCCGATCCGTGACCTGTTCGACGTGCCGGATCTCGACGGCACTGACGACCAGATTGCCAACGGCACGTTCGAAGTGGCGTTAGGCGAAGCCAGGCCACTGGCGGCGTTCACGGCGCAACGCATCGACTATTCGCTGCACCGGATGTCGCACTACACGGCGACCAGTCCCCAGCATTTCCAGAATTTCGTGCTGTTCACCAACTACCAGTTCTATATCGACGAGTTCGTCGCCCGTGCGCATGAGCTGATGGCGAAGGGCGGCGGCGGATATGTCGAATTCGTCGAGCCGGGAAACGTCGTCACCAAGGCTGGGCAAAACGCGCCTGGCGCTGGGGTGGCGCCGCCGCGCCTGCCGCAGATGCCGGCCTATCATCTGAAGAAGCCGAACCATGGCGGCATCACCATGGTCAATATCGGTGTCGGCCCCTCCAACGCCAAGACTATCACCGACCACATTGCGGTGCTCAGGCCGCATGCCTGGGTGATGCTCGGCCATTGCGCCGGCCTGCGCAACACCCAGGCGCTGGGCGACTATGTGCTGGCGCACGCCTATGTGCGGGAAGACCATGTTCTGGACGATGACCTTCCGGTCTGGGTGCCGATCCCGCCGCTGGCTGAAATCCAGGTGGCGCTGCAAGAGGCGGTCGCCGAAGTCACCGGCCTTTCCGGCTACGACCTCAAACGTATCATGCGCACCGGCACCGTCGCCACCATCGACAACCGCAACTGGGAGCTGCGCGACCAGCGTGGGCCGGTGCAGCGGCTGTCGCAGTCACGAGCGATCGCGCTCGACATGGAATCGGCGACGATCGCAGCCAATGGTTTCCGTTTCCGCGTGCCCTACGGCACCCTGCTTTGCGTCTCCGACAAGCCCCTGCATGGCGAATTGAAGCTGCCTGGCATGGCGACCGAGTTCTACAAGCGGCAGGTGGCACAGCATTTGACCATCGGCATCAGGGCGATGGAAAAGCTGGCCGAGATGCCGATGGAACGGTTGCATTCGCGCAAGCTCAGAAGCTTTTCGGAAACGGCGTTCCAGTAGGACCGATCGGCTTCATCGGCCTGAGCATGGCCGGCATGATAACATCGCGGCAGGGCATTTCGTCATCTTGATTGGCTGCATTTCTGCCGATAAGCAAAGTAGATGGCACGCGTTCGAAACATGATGGCGTCGGTGGCATTCGTCGCAATGCTCGGCTGCTCGGTTGCGCTGGTGGCCGGGTTTTTCGGAACGCTGCATCCGGCCTTCGATTCCTTCGCCCATTTCCGCGTCCATCTTGCCGTGCTGATGGCGCTTTGCGCGCTGCCGCTGCTCGTGACTTCATTTCGCCTGCAGGCGGCCACAGCGCTGCTCTTTGCCGTGGCTGCCTTTGCCACCACGTCGAACGCGCTGCCCGTGCCCCGCCTATGGCCGGTCCAGGCAGCCTACGAAGTTAACCCCGGTGACCAGACGGTCTACCCCGATGACCAGCCGGTCTATCGCCTGCTGCAGATGAACCTGCGGTTCAACAATCCGACGCCGAAGAAAGTGCTGTCGCTGATCGGCCGGACCAATCCGGACGTGATCGCTCTCGATGAAGTGTCGGAGATGTGGACGACCGAGCTTGGCTATATTGCCAGCGCCTACCCCTACCGGATCCTCTGCCCCTACCCCAATGGCGTGTTCGGCGTTGCGCTGCTGTCCAGACGACCGTTTGCCGCCGGTACGCAACCGCGCTGCGACAGGCGCGGTGCGATGGCCATCGCGACGGTCGATTTCGGCGGAACCGACGTCGACGTCGCCGCCATGCACCTCACCTGGCCATGGCCGCGCAACCAATCACGGCAGATCGGCGGATTGTCGGAGGAACTCGCCTCGCTTGGCGAGACGTCGATCCTGGCATGCGATTGCAACGCAGTGCCGTGGAGTGCCGCCGTCCGGCGCGTCGCAGATCTTGGCAAGCTGACAGTGGTGCCTTCGCCGGGGCCGACCTGGCTCTATATCAAGCTGCCGGATTTCCTGCGCTTCGCCGGACTGCCGATCGACCAGGTTTTCAGCAAGGGCGTGGTTCTCATCCATTCGGTGTCGAGGCTGGGAGGCACAGGCTCCGACCATCTTCCGGTGATGGTGGAATTCTCGCTTAGGCCGGAAGAAAAAAAGCCGGTCGACGAAGATGAAACCGCGACCGCTTCCGTGACACAGAACGGCAAGTTTCGAAGCTGAGCGCCTACTGCTTGCGCAGGGCACCAACGAGGTGCTCGACATGGCCGCCGTCGCGATGCTCGCGCGCGTCGAAGGCGTTCTGTTTCGCCTCGTATTCGGCATAGACGGCCTTGATCCGGCGCCTCGCCTCGCGGTGCGTCTTGCTGCACAACCAGTTGTCGGCGAACTCCAATCCAGTGATCGATTTCTCGGTGGCCCGCATCATTGTCCTGGCGATGCGGCCGTGGCTATGCTCGTGGGCACGAACGCCCGCGAAAAACCGCTTCCAGCGCTTCTGAAGCGCCGGCGTCGCGGCTGAGGCCATGCGGGGCAAGGTGTAGGTGAGATCGAGTGTCCCATTGGCCTGCCGCAGATGGCAGACACCACCCTCCCTGCGAACCTCAAGGTCCCAATTTACGGTATAGGCGGTCAGCGCGATGGCGTGTGTCATGAAGCCGTGCCTCTTTGGACCCTTGCGGTCCATGGCCCCGATCAGGGCGGCGCCCGTGGTTCCTGATATGTCGTAGGTCCGGGTCTTGACCAGCACCTTCGTGTCAGCCGATGCCGATGGTGCGAAGCCGCACAAGGCGCCAATCGCTGCAAGGCACGTCAGGATCGCCACGCGCATGGTCATCTCTCCGGGTCAGGAAGGAAGGGAACCACAAGCGCCGCGCCGCTTCAACGTTTTTTAGAGGCCGCAAATGTAGCGGGCCTCACCGACTGACGGTCGAGACCGACGCGGCGATTCTGGCGGACTGCCGTTTGATAGGCTACATGTTCTGGTAGACAGGTCCCTCGCCACCTTGTGGCGGCACCCAGGTTATGTTTCGGTTCGGGTCCTTGATGTCGCAAGTCTTGCAGTGGACGCAGTTCTGCGCGTTGATGACGAAGCGCACGTCCTTCGCCTCGGGATCGGCGGCGGCGTTGCCATCCTTGTCGACCCATTCGTAGACGCTGGCCGGGCAGTAGCGTGTCGAGGGCCCAGCAAAGACATCGTGCTCGGAACGCTGCTGCAGATCCATATCCGCGACCAGCAGGTGGACAGGCTCGTTTTCCTCGTGGTTGGTGTTGGAGAGAAACACCGAGGACAGGCGGTCGAAGGTGAGCACGCCGTCCGGCTTCGGATAGGCGATCTTCTTATGCTTGGCGGCCGGTTCCAGCGTCGCATAGTCGGCCTTGCCGTGCTTCAGCGTGCCGAAGGGCGAAAAGCCGAACAGCGTGTTCAGCCACATGTCGAGGCCGCCAATGCCGACGCCGACGACGGTGCCGAAGCGCGACCACAATGGCTTGACGTTGCGCACCTTCTTCAAATCCTTGCCGATGTCGGTCGCCCGCCATGCCGCCTCGTAAGAAGCCAATTCGTCATTGCCGCGACCGGCGCCGATCGCCTCGGCGACATGCTCGGCCGCCAGCATTCCTGAGAGCACGGCATTGTGCGAGCCTTTAATGCGCGGCACGTTGACGAAGCCGGCGGCACACCCGATCAGCGCGCCCCCGGGGAAGGACAGTTTCGGTACCGACTGCCAGCCGCCCTCGGTGATGGCGCGGGCGCCATAGCCCAGCCGCTTGCCGCCCTCGAATGTGCCCTTGATCGCCGGATGGGTCTTGAAGCGCTGGAACTCGTCGAACGGCGACAGATAGGGGTTCTTGTAGTTGAGGTGGACGACGAAGCCGACCGCCACCTGGTTGTCCTCCAGATGGTAGAGGAAGGAGCCGCCGCCGGTCTTCATGTCGAGCGGCCAGCCGAAGGAGTGCTGGACAAGGCCTGGCCGGTGGTTCTCCGGCTTGACCTGCCAGAGCTCCTTGAGGCCGATGCCATATTTGCCGGGCTCGCGGCCGTCGGAAAGATGGTATTGGGCGATCAGCTGCTTGGCCAGAGAGCCGCGCGCGCCCTCGCCAATCAGCACGTATTTACCCATCAGCGCCATGCCCGGCGCGAAGCCCGGGCCATGCGTGCCGCCCTTCTCGACGCCCATATCGCCGGTGACAACGCCGGTGACCGCGCCTTCGTCACTGTAAATAAGATCCACGGCGGCAAAGCCCGGATAGATCTCGACGCCCAGCGCCTCGGCCTTGGTCGCCAGCCAGCGGCAGACATTGCCGAGTGAAACGATGTAGTTGCCGTGGTTGTTCATCAGCGGCGGCATCAGGATGTTGGGCAGATGGAACGAACCGGCGGGGCCGAGGACCAGGAAATGGTCTGCCGTGACCGGTGTCTTGAACGGATGCTCCTCTTCGTCACGCCAGCCCGGCAACAGCCGGTCGATGCCGATCGGATCGACGACGGCGCCGGACAGGATGTGGGCGCCGACTTCGCCGCCCTTTTCCAGGACGACGACGGAAAGCTCGGGATTGACCTGCTTGAGACGGATCGCGGCGGCGAGGCCGGCCGGACCGGCGCCGACGATAACCACGTCGAATTCCATGCTTTCGCGTTCGATCTCGCTCATCAACCCCTCACTGCCCAGAGTGCCGCGCGCCCATTGGACGCGCAAAGGACACTCTGGCAACTTTTATTTTCGCATGATCCTTTCCAAAAAGTGATTTCACTTTTTGGGGTCATGCGAGCGCATTTGCGCATCTTGCTGGCTTATCCGCTGCATAGCGCATCAATTCGCGACGCGAAACCGGCGCTGACGTGACAATGCCGATTTCGTCAAAAAGTCGCGCATCGTACTACAAAATCGCGATTTGGGGTCCACCCGAACATCGATCTGGGCCAAGCTCATTTCCAAGGAGAGCCGTCGCCCTCACGTTTTTAATTGTTCGACGGCTTGCTTATCGTCCATACTTCGCGCCATGCGCATATACGGGCCGACTGGCTTTTCATCGACGCGCTTTTTTTCCTCGCCCGGACGGATTTGCCGGGCGCTCGTTTTGGCCCTTTTGCCGCTGGCGCCCATTGGCGCCCATGCCGAGCCGCAAAGGGTCTGGGCGGCCGGAGCCTACTCCTTTTCCGACGAGCTCGGCGGCTTCCGCATCACCAGCGCCTCGGGCGTCGGGACAAAGGAGGACCCGCTTGTCATCACCGAAGAGCTGAATTCGGCAACGCCGGTTACACTGACTATCCGCACGACAAAGCCGATCCAGCCGTTTGGCACCGCGGGCCAATTTGCCAACGGCCTCATGTATATGCGCATCGACGTGCTCAACAACAGCGGCCAGGCCTGGGTCGAGTTCCAGTTCGAGCTCCAGGAGGTGCTCCACCGGCCGAGCGTGTTCGGCGACGGCCTGTCATTCGACCAGCGCAACAAGACGCCTGACAACATCTGGTCGAGCAGCTTTGCCGATTTCGATCGCGACTTCGAACCCTATGACCGGCTGCTGTTCAAGAGCGGCAAGATCGACCCGCTGAAGACAGCAAAATTCGATTACCTGATCACCGACTACACACCGCGCTGGACGTTCTATCTGGTGCAGGATCCCCGTATACCGTCGAGCTGAACTTGCAAATTCCTGCCGCGCGGCCGAATGTGAAGGCATGACTGCCGTTCCCCGAGACAACCGACCTGATATCGCCGACCTTTTGACCTTCTACGCCAGCGCGGGCGTCGATGAAGCGCTCGAAGACGAGCCGGTGAACAGGTTTGCCGAGGCTGCGTCAAAGCCACCTGAGCGGGCGCCAGCGACGGTTACGCCGCCAACTGGTGAAAAAGGCGCCGCACTGCCACGCTCGACCAGCGTCTCACGCGCCGAAATGGGCGAAAGGCAAGCTGCGGCACCGGCGGTGCGCGCGCCGTCGGGCACAGCGACGGTGCCCGACGAAGCGCAAGCGGCATTGGCGCGCCAGTTGGCAATGACGGCCGCAACCCTGGACGAGCTTCGCCAGCACATGGCGGCGTTTGACGGCTGCAATCTCAAGTACACCGCCAAGAACCTGGTGTTCGCCGACGGCAATCCGAATGCCGCTGTCATGCTGGTCGGCGAGGCGCCCGGCCGCGACGAGGACATAGAGGGATTGCCGTTCGTCGGCCGCTCGGGCCGGCTGCTCGACCGGATGCTGGCTGCGATTGGCCTCGACCGCACATCGGCTTACATCGCCAATGTCATCCCCTGGCGGCCGCCGGGCAACCGCACGCCGACACCGCACGAGACCGAGATTTGCCGGCCGTTCATCGAACGGCAGATCGAGTTGGTCAATCCGAAGGTGCTGGTCAACCTGGGCGGCCCCTCGGCAAAGACCCTCCTCAACACCACCGAGGGCATCCTACGGCTACGCGGCAATTGGCGCGTCCACACGACCGCCTCCGGCATTGCCATTCCCGCCATGCCGACACTTCACCCGGCCTATCTCTTGAGAACCCCCGCGCACAAGAAGCTGGCGTGGCGGGATTTCCTTGAGGTGAAGGCGAAACTGCGGGCGCTGGGTTGACGACCAGCGTTTCCTCGCGCCGCAAAGCCGGGAGAGGCGCCATAACCTGCCAGGTAATTGAAATGCATCCGCTGGCGGCCTAGTCATGCGCTCATGGCAGCAACCCAGACCTCCGCCGGCAGCCTCATTCGCGAATGGCGCACGCGCCGGCGCATGAGCCAACTCGATCTCGCCATGGAAGCCGAAATCTCACAGCGGCATCTGAGCTTCGTGGAGAGCGGTCGCGCGGCACCTTCGCGCGACATGGTGCTGCATCTGGCCGAGCAGCTCTCGATCCCGCTGAGGCAGCGCAACCAGCTCCTGCTGGCCGCGGGTTTTGCCCCTAGCTTCAGCGAGCGCTCGCTCACGGATGCCTCGCTGGCGCCGGCGATGGCGGCCGTCGAGATCGTGCTCAAGGGGCACGAACCCTTCCCAGCGCTCGCTGTCGACCGGCACTGGAACCTGGTGTCGGCGAATGCCGCCATCGGCCCGTTCCTGGCCAATGTCGCCGAGCCCTCCTTGCTGAAGCCCCCGGTCAACGTGCTGCGACTCAGCCTGCACCCGGGTGGCGTCGCGCCGCGCATCGTCAACCTCGCCGAATGGCGCGCGCATCTTCTCGACCGGCTGAAACACCAGAACGACGCCTCAGGCGACCCGGTCCTGGTCGAACTGGAACGCGAGCTTCGGACCTATCCGTCCGGCCTGAACGGCGCACGACCGGTGCCGGTCGAGCCGAACGCGATCGTGCACCCGCTGCGGCTTGCCCATGGCGATGCTGTGCTGTCGTTCATCAGCACCATCACCGTGTTCGGCACGCCGCTCGACGTGACGCTGTCGGAACTGGCGATCGAATCCTTTTTCCCTGCCGATGAGCAGACAAGGACGGTGCTGGTGCGATTGGCGGAGGAGCGGGCCGAGCCGTTCTGATCATCCTTGCGGCGGGGTCGCCTGTCGGGTGCGCGCACGTTCGAGGCCAAGCTGGCGCTCGCGCCAGATGATAAAGATGCCGGCGGCAACGACGATCAGGCCGCCGATGAGCATATGAACCGTCGGGACGTCGCCGAAAGCAAGATAGCCGACGGCTATGCCGAGTATCATAGACGTGTACTCGAAGGGCGCCACGACCGAGGCCTCAGCATGGCGATAGGCTGCCGTCATCAGTATCTGAGCGACCCCGCCGCAAAAGCCTGACACAACCAGAAGGCCTGCCTGCACCGGTGTCAGCGCCTGCCAGCCGAACGGCAGCGAAAGCAACGCCAGGACGCTCGCCGTCACCGAAAACCACAGCACGATGGTTGCCGTCGGCTCGCTCTGGACGAGATTGCGCACCAGCAGCATGGCTACGGCCGAGATCGCGGCCGCGACCAGGGCGGCGATGACGCCGAGCACCTCCTGATCGCCGAGTGCTGCGCCCGAGCTCAGCAGGGTCAGTTCCGGCCATGAGATGACCAGCACGCCGACCAATCCGACCGCAACCGCGCTCCAGCGATAGACGCGGATCGCTTCGCCGAGGAAGATCGAACTGAACACCACCACCAGCAGCGGCTGTGCGTAGTTCAGCGTGATCGCCTCGGGCAGCGGCAGACGCGTCAGCGCGAAAAAGCCGAGGCCCATGGCGCAGACGCCAACAACGCCGCGCGCAATGTGGTTGAGCGGGCGTTTGGTGGAAAATGCGGTGCCAAGCTTCCCCTGGAAGGCCAGGAAGATGATGATAGGAAAGATGGCGAAGAAGGAGCGGAAGAAGACGATCTGGCCCGCCGGTACGGTGCCCGCCGCCTTGATGCAGGACGACATGCCGACAAAGACCGCCACCGACACGATCTTGAGCATGATCCCGGTCAGCGTGTTGTGTCCGCCGGGATGATCTGTAGGGCTCACTTAGCAGTTGCTTCCTGGATCGCTGCCCAGATGCGCGCCGGCGTTGCCGGCATGTCGATGTGCCTGATGCCGTAGGCGCGAAAGAGTGCATCCGTCACCGCGTTGAGCGCGGCTGGCGTCGCTCCGATCGTGCCGGCCTCGCCGGCCCCCTTGATGCCCAGCGCATTGGTGGTCGATGGCACATTGCGGGTCTCGAAATGGAAGAACGGTAAATCGTCGGCGCGCGGCATGGCGTAATCCATGAAGCTCGCCGTCAACAGCTGCCCGTCCTCGTCATAGACCGTGTTCTCGGTCAGCGCCTGGCCGATGCCCTGGACGACGCCGCCATGCACCTGGCCAGCCAGCAGGATCGGGTTCACGGTGACGCCGAAATCGTCGACGATCGTATAGCGAACAATCTCCGTCGTGCCGGTGTCGGGATCGATCTCGACCTCGCAGATGTGGGTGCCGTTCGGATAGGTGCATTCGTCCTGCACGAACTCGCCAAAGCCTTTGAGATCGTCCGGGTTCTTGGCGGCCTTGGCGATGCTCGAAAAATCGATCGTGCGATCGGTGCCGACGATTCGGGCGACGCCGTTGGACAATTCGATGTCGCCGGCCGAGGCTTCCAGTTCATCCGCGGCGATGCGCTTGATCTTGTTGGCCAGATCCTCACCCGCGCGAGAAGCTGATACACCGCCAAGAGGGATCGAGCGCGAGCCGCCAGTGCCGCCGCCGGCCTTCAGCTCGTCGGTGTCGCCTTGGCGGACCTGGATCTTGTCGATATCGAGATGAAGCTTTTCCGAGAGGAATTGCGCATAGGCGGTCGCATGTCCCTGCCCGTTGGTCTGGGTGCCGATCTTCAGCGTCACCGTGCCGTCGCCGTTCAGTTCGACAAAGGCCGGCTCAGAGCCCGGAAACGCACAGGCCTCGATATAGGTCGCCATGCCGATGCCGCGGATCTTTCCTTCAGCCTTCGACTGCGCCAGCCGTTCCGGGAACGCCTGCCACTCCGCCTGTTCGATGGCGCGGTCCATATGGCCTGCGAATTCGCCGGTATCATAAAGGCGGTCGGTCTGGGTGCGATAGGGAAACTGCGCAGGCCGAATGAAATTGCGCCGGCGGATCTCTTCGACGGGAAGGCTGAGATCGTGGGCGCAGGCGTCGACGAGCTTTTCCAGCAGGAATGCCGCTTCCGGGCGGCCAGCGCCGCGATAAGCATCGACCGGGCAGGTATTGGTGTAAAGGCCGGTCACCGAAACATCGAGCGCCTGGATATCGTAGACGCCGGTCGACATGGTGACGCCGATATAGGGGATGAACGGGCCGTATTGCGAGATGTAAGCGCCGATATTGGCGAGGAGATCGACCCTCATGCCGAGGAAGCGGCCGTCCTTGTCCATCGCCATCTCGGCGGTCACGACATTGTCGCGGCCTTGCGCATCGGTGAGGAAATGCTCGGTGCGGTCGCCGGCCCATTTGACCGGGCGGCCAAGACGCTTGGCAGCCTCGAGCACCAGCGGATGCTCGCGATAGACGAAGCTTTTCGGTCCGAAGCCGCCGCCGACATCCGGCGTGATGACGCGCAGCTGGTTCTTCTTGATCTTGAACACATCGGCCAGGATGTACTGCATCGAATGCACGCCCTGCGAGCCCGTGGTCAGCACGAAGCGGTTCTCTTGCGTGCTCCACTCGCCGATCGCCGAGCGCGGCTCCATGTAGTTGCAGACCAGCCGGTTGTTGATGAATTCGATGCGAGTGACATGCGCCGCCCCGGCGAATGCTGCCGCGGTCTTCGCCTTGTCGCCGATGTGATAGCTGAAGGCGCGGTTGGAGCCGAGTTCCGGCCAAACCAGCGGCGTGCCTTCGTCAAGCGCCGTGGCGGTGCCGGAGGCGGCATCCTCGCCCTCGTAATCGACCTCGATCAATTCGGCCGCGTCCTGCGCCAGCGCGCGGCTGTCGGCGACGACGAATGCGACGGCGTCGCCGACATAATTGACCCGGTCGCGGCAAAGGACCGGAATGTCGCGGGTCGGCGCCTTGGTGCCGTCCGGCTGCCTCTGCATGACGCCGGATTTCAGCTTGCCGAGATGAGCAAGATCCGCACCGGTCAGCACCAGATGGACGCCAGGTGCCGCCTTGGCCGCCTCGGTCGAACCGATGGTGAAGCTTGCCTTGGCCACCGGCGAGCGCAGGACGTAGCCGTGCAGGAGGCCGGCCGGCTGGATGTCGTCCGTATAGCGACCGAGACCTTTGAGGAAGGCCTGGTCCTCGCGACGCAGCACAGATGCGCCCATGCCGAATTTCGGTGTGACCACGGTCATGGATACCTCGCGATGATGTGGAGAACGAGTGCCTGAAATAGGCATTGCGCCAGTTTTGTCGAGTGACGGTTTCGTGTAAAGAGCGCGGGCTTCAAATTTTTAGACCAGCGGACCCACTTGCCGCTGCGGGAATCGACAGGAAACCCCACCGAATGCGCACTGACACCGGCCAGGTCTTCAAGCTCGAAGACTATCGCCCCAACGACTATCTCATTCCGGAAACCAGCCTGACTTTCCGCCTGTCGCCAGAAGCCACGCGCGTCACCGCCGAACTGACGGTCGAACGCCGCGACGGCGTGGCGGCGTCAGTGCCACTGGTGCTGGATGGCGATGGCCTGACGCTCAGCCGCATCGCAATCGACGGCCGGACACTCGCGCCGATGGATTTTTTTGCCACGCCCGATCAGCTGACGATCACCACGCCGCCCGCAGCACCCCGCTTCCAGCTCCTGATCGAAACCGAGCTAGCGCCGGCACACAACGAAGCCCTGATGGGCCTCTATCGCTCCAGCAACGTCTATTGCACGCAATGCGAGGCCGAGGGCTTTCGGCGCATCACTTATTTTCTCGATCGCCCCGATATCCTGTCCGTCTATACGGTGCGCATCGAGGCGCGGCGCCACGAGGCGCCACTGCTTCTTTCCAACGGCAACCCGGCGGGCAGCGGCGAACTTGCCGACGGCTGGCACTATGCGGTCTGGCACGACCCCTTCCCCAAGCCGTCCTATCTATTCGCACTGGTGGCGGGCGCGCTCGGCAAAGTCGCAGACAGCTTCATCACGCTATCCGGTCGCAAGGTCGATCTCGGCATCTATGTCGAGCCGGGCAAGGAGCGGCTCGCCGGCTACGCCATGGACGCCCTGAAGCGGTCGATGAAATGGGACGAGGAGGCGTTCGGCCGCGAATACGACCTCGACGTTTTCAACATCGTCGCCGTGTCCGACTTCAATATGGGCGCGATGGAGAACAAGGGCCTCAACATCTTCAACGACAAATATGTGCTGGCCGACCAGGAGACCGCCACGGATGCCGATTTCGCCAATATCGAGGCGATCATCGCGCACGAGTATTTCCACAATTGGACTGGCAACAGAATCACTTGCCGCGACTGGTTCCAGCTTTGCCTGAAGGAAGGGCTGACGGTTTTTCGCGATCACGAATTCTCGGCCGACCAACGCTCGCGAGCGGTAAAACGCATTGCCGAAGTGCGCACGCTCAGGGCGCATCAGTTTCCCGAAGACCAGGGGCCGCTGGCGCATCCGGTGCGGCCGCGCCGCTACCGCGAGATCAACAATTTCTACACGGCGACGGTCTACGAAAAGGGCTCGGAAGTGGTGCGCATGATCCGCACCATTCTCGGCGCCGAGACGTTCCGGGCCGGCATGGACCTTTATTTCCAGCGCCATGACGGCGAGGCTGCGACGATCGAGGACTTCATCAAGGTGTTCGAGGATGTGTCCGGCCGCGACCTGTCGCAATTTTCGCTCTGGTACCATCAGGCGGGCACGCCCAATCTGACGATCAGTTCGACGCACAATGCGGCAGCCCAGGAATTCACGCTCGAGATCGAGCAGTCGGTGCCGCCGACGCCGTCCGAAAGCCGCAAGCGGCTGATGCACATTCCGCTGGCCTTCAGCCTGGTCGGCGCCGATGGCAAAGCGATAGCCTATAACGGCGTCGAGGGAGCTTCCGTCGAGGACGGCGTTATCCACATCCGCAAGCGCCGGCACATGGTGCGCTTCTCGGGCGTTGCCGAGCGCCCGGCCATGTCGCTCAACCGCGGCTTCTCGGCGCCGGTGACGCTTTCCGTCGAGCAGAAGGCCGACGATCAGTTCTTCCTTGCCGGCCATGACGACGATACCTTCTCGCGCTGGCAGGCGTTCAACACGCTTTTGACCGACTCCCTGATATCCGCCTTCCGCCAGGTCCTTGGCGGCAAGCAGCCCAATTTCGCATCACGGTTGACCGATCTTGCCGGCAAGATAGCCGGCGACGAGACACTTGAGCCGGCCTATCGAGCGCTGGCTCTGGCGCTTCCGAGCGAAGCCGATATCGCCCGTGACATCGGCAAGAACATCGACCCCGATGCCATCCTCTCGGCCCGCGAGGCGCTGACGGCCGCGATCGCCGAGACCAACAGCGAGATATTCTCCCGCCTCTACGATCGACTGGCCGACAAGGACGCTTTCAGTCCGGATGCGGCGAGCGCCGGGCGGCGGGCGCTGCGCAACATCCTGCTCGACTATCTCTCGCTGCTGCCGGGAAGCGCGGCGCTTGCGGCCCGGCATTTCCAGTCCGCGACCAATATGACGGACCGCGCCGCTGCATTGACCGTGCTTGCGCTCCGCCACAGCGGTTCGCCCGAGACGGTCAAGGCACTGGCTGACTTTGGAGCGAAATATGCGACCGATCCTCTGGTGATGGACAAGTGGTTCCAGATCCAGGCCAGCGTGCCAGGCCCGCAAACCATTCATGCGGTGCGCGCCCTGACCGGCCACCCGGCCTTCTCTATGGCCAACCCGAACCGGGTGCGCTCGCTTGTCGGCACGTTTTCCAGCGCCAACCAGACCGGCTTCCATCGCGCCGACGGCGAAGGCTACCGGTTTTTCGTCGAAACGGTCTTGCAGGTCGAAAAGCGCAACCCGCAGTTGGCCGCCAGGCTGGCGACGGCACTCAGATCATGGCGCTCGCTCGAACCTGCCCGGCAGGCCAAGGCAAGGGAAGCGCTGCGATCGATTGCCAATGTCGAGAACCTGTCGGCTGATTTGCGGGACATCGTCGAGCGCACTCTTGCGTGATCCCTCCCCCTTGAGGGGAGGTTGGACAGCCGCCGAAGGCGGATGGACGGGTGGGGTCGCTGCGGCAGTGCGCGGCCTCGACCGATCCCACCTGCCTCGACCCTTGATTCAAAGATGGAGCGCTTCGCCGACGACCCCTTCCGGCCCTACGGGCCACCCGCCCCTCAAGGGGGAGGGAGATCGGCGGATTTAGCCATTATTTTAGTCGATTTTTAATCTTTTTTCGCCGCGCCTCTGGACAAGGCGAATCACCTTTGATTCTTTAGCTGAAGATTCGGAAGTGCGGCGTCGCCGGATCGTCAAGCAGATTCAAAATCGGGGAGAGCCATTTATGGCGAAGGCGGACGCGTGGGGCGCGCCCGGAGGGACGGCTTTTGAGCGGCGTGAGGCGAGAAGCGATGGTCTCGCCGGCAATGCGCGGCTCATCGCCGAACCCGCCTACCGACGGCTCCTGGCAGCCGAGCCACTGTTGCGCCGATCGATACCGGCCCTGATCATCATTTTCCTGCTCGTCATCGCGGCGCTGCGGTTCCTGTCGCTGATGAACGAGCGCGACGACGTGGAACGCGACGCCAAGGCGATCCTCTCGCTCGCGGCGGGCCCACTGGCCAGTTCGATTAGCGTCGATGCGAAGATGGCGCCGGGCGCGACGCAGGACCTGTTGGAGGGCATTAGCCGTCAGGGCGCCATGGGCCGAAGCCACGTGCTTGCGGTCACCGACGGCGCGCTCAAGATCATTGCCGTGACACCGCTATCAACGCGCTGGGAGGGGCGACCGCTCGACGGCATCGTCCAAGGCGGTCAACCGCTGTTCATGTTCGGCGACCGCGCCGGCGTCATGGAGGTCAGCATCGGCGGTCAGGACTGGTATGCGGCAGTGAGCCTGGCAAGTGGCGGGAAAGGCGCTGCCGCAGCGCTCGTTCCGCAGGAAGCGGTCTTCGACACGTGGCGCAAGACCGTTTCGCTCAACGTCACCCTCTTCGTGCTTACAGCCGGCGTGCTGATCATCATCCTCTACGCTTATTTCGGCCAGGCGGCGCGCGCCCAGGCCGCCGACCGCATCTATCTCGAAGCGCACCAGCGCATCGACATGGCGCTGGTGCGCGGCCGCTGCGGCCTGTGGGACTGGGACATGGTGCGTGGCAAGATGTACTGGTCGCGCTCGATGTACGACATGCTGGGCTACGAGCCCTGCGACACGATGCTGTCGTTCGGCGAGGTCGACGAGATCATCCATCCCGAGGACGGCGACCTGTTCGAGCTTGCCAACAGGATCGTCGCACGCGAGATCGATCACATCGACCAGGTGTTCCGGATGCGCCATGCCGACGGACAATGGGTGTGGATGCGCGCAAGGGCGCAGGTGATCGACCCGGAAGCGCCGGAGATCCAACTGATCGGCATCGCTGTCGACGTCACCGAGCAGCGGCACCTGGCGCTGCGCTCCGAGGCCGCGGATCTTCGTCTGCGAACGGCCATCGAAAACATCAACGAATCCTTCGTGCTCTGGGATTCCGCCCAGCGTCTGATCATGTGCAATTCCAAGTACCAGCAGGATAACGGCCTGTCGGATCGCGACGTGATGCCGGGCGCCTCGCGCGCCGTTCTGGAGGAACGCATGCTTGCCTTCGCTTCGGAGCGGCGGCTTGCCAACACCAACGGGCAGCAAGGCGGCGTGACCTTCGAGCGGCAGCTTGCCGATGGCCGCTGGCTGCAGGTCAATGAGCTCAGAACCAGGGACGGCGGCACCGTCTCGGTCGGCTCCGACATCACCCAGATCAAGCTGCACCAGGAGAAGCTGGTAGACAGCGAGCGCCGGCTGATGGCGACGATCCACGACCTCAGCCTTGCCCGCCGGGCGGAGGAAGAGCGGTCGCGCGAACTGGTCGAGCTCAATCGCGAATACATGAAGGAAACCGAGCGCGCCGAGGCCGCGAACCGGGCCAAATCCGAGTTCCTGGCGAACATGTCGCACGAACTGCGCACGCCGCTCAACGCGATCATCGGCTTCTCGGAGCTGATGGAACAGGCGCTGTTCGGGCCCTTGGGCTCGCCGCGCTACGAGGAATATGCCACCGACATCAACGGCAGCGGCAAATATCTTCTGGGCGTCATCAACGACATCCTCGACATGTCGAAGATCGAGGCCGGCCAGTTCTCGATGGATCAGGAGGAAATCGACCTCTGCCCGCTGATGAGGGAAACGGTGCGCGTCATCTCGCTGCAGGCAGCGGAAAAGTCGATCACTGTCGAAACACGCATCCCCGATTCACTGACGCTTTTCGCCGACCGCCGAGCAATCAAGCAGATCGTCATCAACCTCCTGTCGAATGCGGTGAAATTCACCGGCCAGGGCGGCCGCATTGCGGTAAGGGCCCGCAACACATCCAGCGCCCTGGTCCTGACGATCGAAGACAATGGCTGCGGCATCCCGAAGGAGGCGCTGAGCAAGCTCGGGCGGCCGTTCGAGCAGGTGCAGAACCAGTTTTCCAAGAGCCATGCCGGATCCGGCCTTGGCCTTGCCATCTCACGCTCGTTGGCCGAGCTTCAGGGCGGCGCCTTGAAGATCCGCTCCACCGAAGGCACCGGCACGATCGTGTCGGTGCGCATTCCGATCAAGAAGTCGACGCAGCCGGTCAGGGCGGCGGCCTGACCCTCAGTTGTCGTGAAGCGGTTGGAACTTTCGGGAACGCCGGAGGGACAGCGCCCCCGATGCTCTCGCCGAAACAGCCGTTTTGACGTTACGCCCTCATGGTCGTTTCGCACGAAGCAGAAGGTCGAAATCTTTCCTGACCTTTTGCGACGTCTCCTTGAGGTGCGCTTCCAGCACACCGAAATCCGGCAGGTCGGTGACCGCCAGAAGCAGATCCGAAAGCCCCGGCGGAACGTCGTCCCGTTCGAACACGCCGGTGAGGCAGAGCCGTATCATCTGAGTCAGCGCCAGATAGAGCGCATAGGCATCGCAAAGCTCCTGCCTGACCTGGGCTTCAGCGAAATCCGGCGCCAGCCTCGACAGGACTTCCGCTGTCCCGGTGACCCGGCGGCCGGCTTCGACCTTGCCCGTGATCACCGCCACCTGCGCGATGAATTCGAGATCGATGAGACCACCCTGGATCAGCTTGATGTCCCAGAGATCGCGCGGCGGCTTCTCCTTCTCGATCATCGCGCGCATCTCGGACGCTTCGGCCATCACCTTGGCGCTGTCGCGCGGCAGGGCAAGCACCGCCGCCACCTCGGCCTCGACCTCGGTGCACAGCGCTGGATCACCACCGATCGCGCGAGCCCTGGACAGCGCCATGTGCTCCCATGTCCAGGCGTCCTGGCGCTGATACTTCTTGAAGGCATCGACATGGGTCGCCACTGGCCCCTTGTTGCCGGACGGCCGCAGGCGAAGGTCGAGCTCGTAGAGAACGCCCTCGGCGGTCGGCGCGGACACGGCCGATATCAGCCGCTGCGTCATTCTGGAGTAATAGTGGGACGGGGCGAGCGGCTTGTCGCCGTCGGATTCTTCGGCATCGGTGTCGTGATCATAGAGCAGGATGAGGTCGACGTCGGAGCCGGCCGTCAGTTCGCGGCTGCCGAGCTTGCCCATGCCGAGCAGCGCAACAGTGCCGCCAGCGACGCGGCCGTGCCGCAGCGCGAACTCGGCGATGACCGCCCGCAGCGCCGCGTCGATGGTAAGATCGGCCAGATCGGAAAAGGCACGGCCGGCGCGGACCGGATCGATCGAGCCGGCAAGCAGCCTGACGCCGATCAGGAATTTTTGCTCGGAAGCAAAGATACGCAAGCGGTCGAGCACGTCCTCATAGGCCCTGTCGCCTTCGAGGAAGGCGGCGAGACGCGCCGAGAGATAGGCGCGGTCCGGCAGCTCGGTCAAAAGGGCCGGATCCAGCAGGCCATCGAACACGTGCGGGCGGCGCGTGATGATAGCGGCCAGCCGGGGAGCCGCGCCCATGATCGTCGCCATCAGCTTCAGCAGAGCGGGATTGGACTGGAGCAGCGAGAAAAGCTGGATACCGGCGGGCAGGCCGGCAAGAAACTCATCGAAGCGTATCAACGCCTCGTCCGCCCGGCGCGTCTGGCCGAAGGATTGCAGCAGCGCCGGCGTCAGTTCGGTCAACCGCTCGCGCGCCTCGGCCGACCGGGTGACGCGATAGCGGCCGAAATGCCAGCCGCGGATAACGCGGCAGATGTCGCTCGCCCGCTGGAATCCCAATCTCTGCAGGGTCTGCAACGTGTCGGGATCGTCGACATCGCCGGTAAAGACCAGATTGCCGATGCCCGCCGAAAGCTCGGGCGCGGTTTCGAAAAGCGCTGCGTAGTGGCGTTCGACCTGATGGAGTGCAGCGCGGAACGCCCCGGCAAAGGCCGCCGTATCGGCAAAACCGAGCATACGGGCTATGCGTTCAAGCCCTTCGTCATCTTCCGGCAGTATATGCGTCTGCTCGTCGGCGACCATCTGGATGGCATGCTCGACGCGGCGCAGGAACCAGTATTGCCGGGCGAGCGCGTCGCGTGCATCGGCCGTGATCCAGCCGCGTGCCGCAAGTTGGCCGAGCATCGGCACGGTCTCGCGGCCGCGCAGCTCGGCGAAGCGGCCACCGGCGATGAGCTGCTGGGTCTGGACGAAGAATTCGATCTCGCGAATGCCGCCGCGGCCGAGCTTGACGTTGTGGCCCTTCACGGTGATCTCGCCATGGCCCTTGTGGGCGTGGATCTGGCGCTTGATCGAATGAACGTCGGCAATCGCCGCATAGTCCATGTATTTGCGCCAGATGTAGGGCTGGAGGTCCTTCAGGAACGCGGCACCGGCGGCGAGATCGCCGGCCACCGGTCGCGCCTTGATCATGGCAGCGCGCTCCCAGTTCTGCCCGCGCGCCTCGTAGTAGCGCAGTGCCGCCTCGACCGGGATCGCCAACGGCGTCGAACCGGGATCGGGACGAAGCCTTAGGTCGGTGCGGAAGACATAGCCGTGTTCGGTGCGGTCCTGGAGAATGCGGACCAGCCGGCGCGTCAGGCGCGAAAACAGCTCCGTCGCGTCGAGCGGATCGACGACGGCAGGTGCCTGCGGGTCGAAGAAAACGACGAGGTCGATGTCGGAGGAGAAGTTCAGCTCATGCGCGCCAAGCTTGCCCATGCCGAGCAGAATCCAGCCCGACTGGCGCGCCGGATCCTCGGGGTCCGGCAGGTTGAGCTTGCCTTGTCCGTGCGCGTCGCGAAGCAGAAAGTCGACAGCAGCGCGGGTGCAGGCGTCGGCAAGACTGCTGAGCCGCCGTACCGTGACGGCGGTTTCAGCCTCGCCTGCAAGATCAGCCAGTGCGATCAGGACATGCGCTTCCGCTTTCCATTGCCGCAGCTCCATCATCAGGCTGCTTTCGGAGATGGCTTCCGCCCGCGCGGCCTTGTCGATCGCCGTGCCGATCGTAATCAGCCGGGCCTCGACGGTTTGATCGAAAAGCGCATCGAGTATCTGCGGGCGGCGGCGCACTGTGTCGCGCAGAAACGGCGACAGGTCGAACACCGCGGCAAGGAAATCCTGGACGGCGCCCTTGCCGGCGAGAAATTTCGCCAGCCGAGTAAGCTCCTCTTCCTGCGCAGTGGAAGCGATTTCCGACAATTCCCGCCTGACGCGGTTCTGATCCAGGGGAACGAGCTTTGCCGCCGGCTTCAAGAGCCAGTTGGTCTGTTCCGCAGCCGCCCTCACCGCCATCAGCGATCCTCCCGTTCGGGAAAACTCATGACGACGGACAATCCGGGATCGGCCGGCAGAAGATCAAGCCGTCCGTTGTGGAATGTCATGATTGCCTTGGCGAGGCTGAGGCCCAGGCCGGAACCCGGCTGCGAGCGACTTTTCTCCAACCGCACGAAACGCTCGGTCGCCCTGGCGCGATCGGCATCGTCGGGGATGCCGTGGCCGTTGTCTGTGACGGAAAGCCTGATTTCCCTGCCGACGCGATCGAGCGCCACGCGGACGGACGGCTTGGCTGTCGAGTCGGTAGAATATTTGATCGCGTTGTCGACGATGTTCGACAGCGCCTGGCCGATCAGCTCGCGATTGCCTTCGACGGCGAAGGCATCCTGCACCGAAGTCTCGAGTGTCACCCCCGCCTCCTCCGCCACCGGCTCGTAGAGCTCGACGACATCGCGCACGGACGCAGCCAGATCGACCCGGCTGGTGCTTTCGGAGGAATAGCCCGCCTCCAGCCTGGAGATCATCAGGATGGCGTTGAAGGTTTTTATCAGCTGGTCGGACTCGGCGATGGTCCCTTCCAGCGCCTGCCGGTAGTCGGCGGCCTTGTACTTACCGGAAAGCGTCGCCTCGGCGCGGTTGCGCAGCCTAGTCAGCGGTGTCTTCAGATCGTGGGCGATGTTGTCGGAGACCTGCTTCAGCCCTTCGTTGAGCGTGGCGATCCTGGCCAGCATGGAATTGAGGTTTTCGGAGAGGCGGTCGAACTCGTCGCCTGCGCCGGTGACCGGCAGCCGGCCGGAAAGATCGCCGCCCATGATGCGGCGGCTCGCCTCCGACACCGAGTCGATACGCTTCAGCGCCGCGCGTCCGACAAAGAACCAGATCAGAAGCCCGCCAAGCCCCATCATGCCCAGCGCCAGCATCAGCGCGCGGCGGATGACGGCGCGGAACCGCTCCGGCTCGCCGAGGTCGCGACCAACCAGCATGATCATCTGGTTCGGCAGGCGCAACACCAGCGCAATGGCGTTATGCCCCTTCTCGCCCTCCACTTGCACTTCGTTCTGGCCGGACTGGGTGTCGTTCGGGTCGGCGACCGGATTGCGTTGCCGCTCGAGCTCGGCCTCGCCGAAGCGCCGGTAGGAAAACGGCTCTGTCGTCCAGCCTTCGGCCTCGAGAACGCCGGGCTCCAGGCTCTGCACGTTTCCGGTCAGGATCTGGCCGTTGGTGTCGGCGATCAAATAGAGATTGGCGCCGGGCTGGCGGGAGCGCTGCTCGACCACGCGGACCAGCAGCGGCAAGCCGCCGCGCTGATAGGCCCGGGCGAGGCCGAGCACCTCGTCGTTGATCGTGTCCTGGGTCTGGCCGGTCAGCATGCGCGCCGACAGCGAGGTCATGTAGAAGACGAGCAGCACCGCGCAGATGGCGAACAGCAGGAGATAGAGCGCCGAAAGCCGCGCTGCCGTCGTCCTCATGATGGCCGGCATGGAAAGAGCCATGCTACCCGCTCTTGAGCATATAGCCGGCGCCACGAACCGTGTGCAGGATCGGCTTGTCGAAGCCCTTCTCGATCTTGCCGCGCAGCCGCGAGACGTGAACGTCGATGACGTTGGTCTGCGGATCGAAATGGTAGTCCCAGACATTCTCCAGCAGCATGGTGCGCGTCACCACCTGGCCGGCATGGCGCATCAGATACTCCAGAAGCCGGAACTCGCGCGGCTGCAGCGTGATCTCGCGCGCCGCGCGCCGCACCGAATGCGAGAGCCTGTCGAGCTCAAGATCGCCAACCCGGTAGACGGTTTCGGCTTCCCTGGCGCTGGCGCGGCGGTTCAGCACCTCGACCCGGGCCAGAAGCTCGGAAAAGGCATAGGGCTTGGTCAGATAGTCGTCGCCGCCGGCGCGCAAGCCGGTGACCCGGTCGTCGACTTCGCCGAGTGCCGACAGGATCAGCACCGGCGTCGTGTTGCCTCTTGATCTCAGACCGGCGATGACCGACAGGCCGTCGCGGCGCGGCAACATGCGGTCGACGACCATCACGTCATAGTCGCCGGAATCAGCGAGCGCGAAGCCGGTTTCGCCATCGCCGGCGACATGGGCGGTGTGTCCGGCCTCAGTGAAGGCTTTCTGGAGGTAATCGGCCGCTTCGCGATCGTCTTCTATGACGAGAATCTTCATGGGACCGTTATACGCGATTTCGCTGGAAGATTGAGTGGCCGGCATATGCATCGTGGCCTCACCAGAGCGTATCGCGAACAAAGTGATTCAAGGATACGCCGTAAGTCTTTGTTTTGGAATGTCGTTGTCCCAAAGCCACCGGCACCCTCGGATCAAGACCGAGGCGGGCTTTTGGGCGACATGCTTCGTTGTTTGAGCATGTCGTCATCCCAAAACCGCTTCACACTTTTGGGCGACATGCTTCGTGTTTGAGCATGCCGTCATGCTCTGTTCGAGCGGCAGCGGGCGATGGGAGTCCGCTGCCGCTGGGGAACACGATGACTGACTGACTAACGTATTCAGGCCCCGTGCTTTCCGGTGCGGCGGCTCGGGGGGTGTTGAAAACCGCCGCACCGGAAAAGTCTGGAACGTCAGCCCTTGGCGACAGGCAGCGCGACGAAGCGGTTGCTATCGTCGCGGGTGATCTGCATCAGCACCGCCTTGCGGCCCGACTTCACCGCGTCGGCCATCGCCTTGGCGACATCGTCGGTGCCATTGACCTCCGTCGAATTGACCGAGGTGATGACGTCGCCCGGCTGGATGCCGCGATCGGCGGCATCGCTGTCGGGGTCGACATCGGTCACCACAAGCCCTTTGCCATCGTCGGATCTGGTGACGGTGAGGCCGAGATCGGCCAGCGTGTCGGCCTTTGGCGGAGCGGAAGGCTGCTGGTCGGCCGAAGCCTGCTTGTCGCTCGAAGGCAGCGTGCCGAGATCGACCTTGACGGTCTCACTCTTGCCGTCACGCCACAGCGTGACCTCGACCGGTTTGCCGGGCTGGTAGGCGCCGATCAGACGCGCGAGTTCCTTCGGCGAAGCGACGTCCTTGCCGTCCACCTGAGTGATGACGTCACCGGCTGATATACCGGCCTTCTTGCCCGGACCATCGTTCTGGGCGCTGGAAACGAGCGCGCCCTTATCGGACTTCAGCCCAAGCGATTCGGCGATTTCGGAGGTGACCGGCTGGATCTCGACGCCAAGCCAGCCGCGCTGGACGGTGCCGTCCTTCATCAGATCCTGCACGACAGCCTTTGCCGTCGAGGCAGGAATGTCGAAGGCGATACCGACGCTGCCGCCGGACGGCGAGAAGATCGCGGTGTTGATGCCGACGACCTGGCCGTTAAGGTTGAAGGTCGGGCCGCCCGAATTGCCGCGGTTCACCGAGGCGTCGATCTGGATGAAATCGTCATAGGGGCCGGCGCCGATATCGCGGCCACGAGCCGAGACGATGCCGGCGGTGACCGTGCCGCCGAGGCCGAACGG